>QBUN01000201.1 GCA_013180565.1 Candidatus Methanophaga sp. GoMg3.2
GGGGTACGTGACATCCTCTCGCACCAGTACTTCAATATCGATGCCGAGGAGATTTACTATATCTGTAAGGATGATCTGCAGCCGTTGCGTAAGGCGGTACGGGAGATGATAAAGAAGTTGAAAAATGGCGATAAATCCTGAATTTCAAAACGATTTTTATCTATATCCTCCGTTTTGTTTGCAGCCTTTGTCGCGAGCCAAAGACGTTGTTATACCGATTACGTTGAAATACGATAACCAATCCAGGACCTTCTCTTATACTATTCTGGCGGGAGAAGCTGTGCCCATAGCGCCTGTGGTTGCTGCGCAACTTGTGGCGCCCGAGTCTACGCCCGTGCCCTTGCCGGGCAAAAGTGACATATTGATGGTTGTGTTAGGTGCTAGCGTTATTCTGATAACGGTATTTATCGAGATTTCGGTGTTTCAAAGAATAAAGCGCACGCAACAGTAAAAAACAAGAAAAACATATTGTGTGTGTTGTGACCGTTGTTATAGATGACAAAGTTGTGCCCTTTGCTCCCTCGGTTCCGCTACAGACTATTCTATTCTGGGTCACTGCTACATTTGAAAGTTTTATTTGATAAAGTGTTAGTATGAGGTATGGAACTGATCTCAATTCTAATTGCGCTAAGTGCGCCCATAGCAGCCATTAGTTTATTTGTCGCATGCTACTTTCCAATAATAAATTATTGGGGAAGGCCAAAACTCATTTTGCAACCTGAGAAAAAAGAACAATCCAATGAATCCTATTTTGGAGTTTCTGTTGAAAACAAAGGTAAGAATATTGCTAAAGATGTTTATGGTGAATTTGAGGTTAATAACAGCTGCACGCAAATAAACTGGAACAATTGGTTTTTTAGGAAAACATCTGGTCATAGTGAAAGAATCTTTCAGCTAGATATCAACCCAGGATCGACATATAAACAATGGTTCATTGCAGCCAGATTAGCAGATGAAACTAGGCGCACTTTAGAGGGATCAGAAGTTTTAGTTACCCTAAATTGGGAATATCATGGGCAAAAGACTCTAACAAAAAAATTAGTTTTAGCACAGAGGAAGAATCTAAAATAACCATAAATGAATAAAAAATAAAAAGAGGGGGAGATAACATGGATAAATCTAGCATGATTAGAATGTACTATAGCTTAGAACACGACACCAAGGAGCTAGGGTCAACTATCCATTTTGACGAAAGGAATCTTAACACTTTTGGCATTCGTGTTTATAATCTGCTTTTCATATCTTGCAACCTCTTTGAACTCGCAGCAAAAGAAACAGTTTGCGATCCTGAAAGTACCATGAAGACTTGGAAAAAAAATCCACGAATATGCCTGTATTCAAGAGTTGAATTAACGTTTATACCCATGGGCTGCAAGTTCAAACCAATGGGGGCTTTAGGCGAAAATGATGTCGAAAAGCGTAATCTTGCTTGGTGGCAAGACTATAATTCTGTGAAACATGACTTGACGCAAATTCATAAAGCTACACTACGGAATCTAATCTATGCCCTTGGTTCGGCAGGACTGTTGGTTAGCGAGATAGCACGACCTCCCATGGGTATGTTTTATACCCCCAAGCGAAGTGTGTTGTTTGACTATCTGGCTTTTCCAGAGCAATAAAAAAGACGCTGATTTTTCAGGCTCATACCTTCTCACCCCTCACCTTAAAAATGTAGAAATTCCTATCGCCCGTTGCCTTAAGCTGCACAGGCACCGTAACCTGAACGGTATCTCCTGGGTCCACTGTCATATTCTCCAGGGTCGCAACAATTTTACCATCGAAGTCCGAATCACGTACCCAGCAGCCCGTAGTGTCCCAGTTATATTGTGTCCATTCTAAATAGATTGTTTTATCTATATCAACCTCGTTCGGGTTTGTAATGCTTCCGAAGAATAGGGTATTTATTCTCTATACTCATAGACCAACTTTTCAAGAAATATCGCAAAAGTTTCGTTGTATATCTCTCAAAAGAATCCAGAATCACAAATTCAGCACATTCCAGATCGAAATGACCCGCTTTCTTTTCGCTACATACGCAAGTTATTTATTTATTTAGACGCATCCATTTAAAAGTCAACAGGATAAAATGTGGCTGTAAAAATGAAAGGAGTAATTGTACTTGCCTTAAGGGAAATGGTGATTGAGAAATTTGGAATAGACAAATGGAAAAATGCATTTTAAGAGGTATTGCATATGGATAAAAAGACAAGAAAGAAGATAGAAGAGCTGATTCCTATTATCTTACTGTTCATTTTAGCCTTTATCATACGCTTTATGGGTGGTACTTGGGGAACCAAATGGGATAACGATGCTTATATGGCAAGACAGGCAGAATATATCTATTCTTTCGGACACACGGCAGTTCCTGACCCTTTCAGTTCAGCACCCCTATATCAGCCTGGTATGGCATATCTCATTGCCTTCGTGGGTTGGATGATTGATCTAATCCCTTACGAATTCGCGCAGCCGAGCATGGTTATCTCTGAGGGTCTGGTGCCACCATTACTCGGTGCTGCTACCGTGCTGGTTATATACTGGTTTGCAAAGACCCTGTTTAATAAGTCTGCGGGAATCATTGCCGGTGTGCTTGCGTCATTATCACATATTCTACTCTTACGCACTATGAAAGGGTTCGTATTCCACAACGCTCTTTCTCTCTTTCTAATCTTATTAACAGTCGTAGCTTTTTGGTACGCACTAAAAACGATTGAGAATCCGTTCCCGATGGTATTCAAGAATCGGGCTATCTATTTGGTTACTATTATCGCACCAGCAGTTCTTATTGGTATCACAGGTTTCTCATGGGGCGGATACTTCATCCTTCATGTAATACTGATTTTTTATGGACTACTTTTAACTGCTCTCTTTTTGGTTAAGCGTGATTCTATGCGACAGCATAAAAGTTATCTGCCAAAAGCGTGGGTGTTCATCTGTTCTACACTGTTTGTTGGTACTATACTAGCTCTGATTCTCTATCCCGTGCGAGGCCCCGTGGAACTCTTGAGAGCGGCACAGATGCTAGGATTCGCAGAAGGTCCTCTGGTCTATAAATTCACAAGCGACCTTCTGCCGCCGAGACTCGACAGCTTTGAATCCCTTTTCGGTACCTTCCTGCTGGTTGGGATTGTCCTGACCGCAGTGGGTGTATATGGTCTTTACAAGCGCGATAGCAGAAATGGTTTGTATCTCTTTGCCGCACTGTTTGCTACTATGATTCCGGCAGTTCGGGCATGGCATTTCATGGATATGTTCTCGATGTTTGTTTACATATCGCTCGGCATCGGTGCCGCTTTCATAATAGAACGAATACAGGGGCTAGAACCGCAAAAGGCAGTATGGAAAAAGCTTGCGGCAGTTGCTGTTATCGTAATCATTGCCATCGCATTCGTAAACCCGGTCATTGGTACTGTAAATGAAGTGCGTTATTCAGGTGGATATATCGTCCAACCAGAAAGAGAAGCAGCATTTTTGTACATCAAGAACAACACAGACGCGGATTCGCTATTTATCAACTGGTGGGACTACGGCAATTCATTGGCCTATTTCGCAAAACGTAGGCCTGTAATTGACCAGATGTACTTTCCTGACGCGGATGTTAAGGCGGTCTCCGCGGTCATTGTGGCAACGGACCCTAACAAAGGCTTGCAGATTGCCCGAAGACTCAAAGAGAGACATAATAGCTCGGAAGTGTACCTGATGATTTTTCGGTATGATGCTTTCCTGGTTCCTATAATGGGTTATGCCACAGGCTATGATCTGTCACCCGGCAATAACTCAATCCGGATGACAGTTGATGATACGGGGCGATTAGTCGGGATGAACGATCTCACAAATCAGACTACTTTCTATCGGCTCTGGACTAATCAGTCTATCGAGGGATACACGCCGTTCTATCTGAGCAAAGAGGTGAAGATATACCGGTTGAATGTGTGAACAGTTGTATTGGAGATAAATAAGCGTAAGCACAACCAACAGATGATGGATGCCCCGCTTTTCAAAAGCGGTCTCACAAATCAAAAGCGCAATAAAAAGAAGCCCAAATACTGCTTCATACCGAAATTCAAATCCGTCAGATTTGAGCTAAGAACAGTTTCGAGATTTACTGTTGACACGCTATCAACGAGCAGCGAAGCATCCGAAAAAAGCAGCAATTCCCACAACTGCCAGCACCATACACAGTATCCCAC
>QBUN01000200.1 GCA_013180565.1 Candidatus Methanophaga sp. GoMg3.2
GTGTTGTTAAGGTGAAGCATGAGCCTGAAAATGCGTATTATGATGGCGAATTTCAGGTTGCAGAGGATGGGGATGAAGAAACGTTTGACGCGGTGGTACTCAGGAGGGTGGTTCGGGATGAGTGAGTGGGAGGAATGTAAGCTTGGGGATGCGGTAGAAATAGATAGTGGATTTGCTTTCAAAAGCACACTGTATTCGGATAAAGGTTCTCTAAGAGTTGTTCGAGGAAAGAATGTTACAGTTGGGCAAACTCGTTGGGGGTGCGATACTAGATATTGGAATCATCCAAGTGATGGTTTAGAGCGCTACTTCTTAAACGAAGGTGATGTAGTAATAGGGATGGATGGGTCTAAAATCGGAGAGAATCGAACACAGATAAAAAATAGTGATTTACCTGCAATACTCGCACAACGAGTAGCAAGATTAAAAGCCAAAGACAATTCTGACCAAGACTTTATTTGGCATTTAATTTTTTCTTATGATTTTGAGAATTATATTAAGTCTATCCATACTGGAACTTCGATTCCTCATATAAGTCAGTCTCAAATTGCAAGTTATGATGTCCTCCTCCCCCCTCTCCCCGAACAGCGCGCCATCGCCTCTATTCTTTCCAGCCTCGACGACAAGATAGACCTGCTCCACCGCCAGAACAAGACCCTCGAAGCCATGGCGGAAACGCTGTTCAGGCAGTGGTTTGTGGAGGGGGCGGATGAGGGGTGGGAGGAAGGCACACTAAATGATTTGTGTACTCAAATTGCTTCAGGTGGGACACCTTCTACTAAAATTGAATCTTATTACAATGGTGACATTAATTGGTATTCAACGAAAGAATTAAAGGATAACTTCCTTTATGAAAGCGAAAATAAAATCACAAAAGAAGGTTTAGAAAATTCATCAGCTAAGTTATTTCCTGCTGGAACAGTTGTCATTGCCATTTATGCGGCACCGACCGTGGGTAGATTAGGGATCTTGGCAAATGAAGCATCATTCAATCAGGCAGCTTGTGGACTTATTGCAAATGAGGAAATTTGTTTGTATGAATTCATATATCTATATTTAAAAAACCAAAGAGGGGAATTAAATGCTATGGCTTCAGGTTCTGCACAACAAAACTTGAATGTCAGAAAGATTAAGGAATATCCTGCATTTAAACCACCATTAAATCTGATGAACAAATTTAAAAGTATAATAGGATATATTTTTAATAAAATAAAACAAAATACAAAACAAATCCGTATCCTTGAAAAACTTCGGGATACACTGTTGCCAAAACTGATGAGCGGTGAAGTGCGGGTGGTTGATTAACATGAAATCGATTCTCGAATTATCTAATGTCGAAGCCAAAGAGTTTTTTTTAAAACAAGAGAGTTACTGCAGTATTGACTTTCCAATTTATTTCTGTTTCCAACCATTACTCGATGCAGTTTCAGATGAAATCGATAATAAATCAATTTCAGATTTTTATAGTACCTATTTTGACAAAGAAAAGAATAAAAATAGACCAACAGTGCCATGTAATTATGAGGGTGCAAATTATATTTTGTTGAACAATAAAGATGGCAAATATGCATGGCGGCCTACACAATTAATTCATCCTGCCATTTATGTTGATCTGGTAAATAAAATTACTTCATCTGACAACTGGAATTTCATTGTTGCTAGATTTAACGAGTTCAGTCAAAATAAACAAATACATTGCCTAAGCATCCCTGTAAAATCCGAAGACGAAAAATCTGATAAAGCAGCTCTAATTGAACAATGGTGGATAGAGATTGAGCAACAATCCATCGAGTTAGGGCTGGACTACGAATTCATACTATATACAGACATATCAAATTGTTATGGTTCGTTCTATACTCATTCAATAGCTTGGGCTTTACATGGTAAAAATAATGCGAAGAAAAAGAGAAATGATAAAAAGTTGATTGGTAATGTCATTGATGAATGTGTGAGGAACATGACATATGGGCAAACAAACGGCATTCCCCAAGGCAGTGTATTGATGGATCTTATTGCTGAAATGATTTTAGGTTTTGTCGATTTACAGTTGACAGAGTTAATTACGAATTCAAATATTAATGACTACAAGATATTACGATACCGAGACGACTACAGAATTTTTACAAATAATTCACAGGACACAGAGATTATAGTTAAGTATTTGACTGAAGTACTTATTGATTTAGGAATGAAATTAAACTCCAACAAAACGATTGCTTCAAGTAACGTAGTTAGAGACTCCTTAAAGCCAGACAAACTCTATTGGATAAATCATAAGCAATACTCAAAAAGTCTGCAAGATGAGTTCTTCATTATCCATTCTCTATCTGAAAAGTACCCAAATTCTGGTGTATTAGCCAAATCACTCATGAAATTATATGATCGAATAATCAAGAATGAAGAGGAGGAGGCACATCTATCAGTGTTGATTAGCATTGTTGTTGATATCATGGTTAATAACCCAAGAGTTTATCCAATTTCAACAGCCATTTTGAGTAAGTTGCTCAGTTTGCAGGAAGATAATGACATTAGAAAGGAAACGATCAAAAAGATAGTAAACCGCTTCAATAAAGTCCCTAATACAGGTTACCTTGAAATTTGGCTGCAGCGAATGGTTCTGAATCTTGATACCGCTATTACCTTTCCGGAAACACTTTGTAAAAAGGTAAGGAATGAGCAAATCGTTATCTGGAATTCAGAATGGTTGGATGGCAAGTTAAAAGAACTAATTGATAGCTATAACATTATAGACGCTAACGAAGTAAATAGGCTGGATCGCGTTATAAATCGTTCAGAGGTCGAATTGTTTCGCTCCACCTATTGGGAGTCATAGTAAATGACCAAAATCACCGAATCCACCATAAAGGAATTATCAATCGAGTTATTGGAAAAATCCAGTTACCAGTACGTTTACGCCCCAGACATTGCCCCAGATAGCGACACTCCAGAACGGGCAAGATTTGATGATGTATTATTATTGGAACGCCTGCAATCAGCCGTTGGCAGAATAACCCAAAACAAGGCAAAAACCAGTGATACCAACGATGATCCGGGAATAAATAGTAACCAAATCAGCACCCTCGAAAAACTCCGTGATACGCACTTGCCCAAATTAATGAGCGGTGAAGTCAGAGTAAAATTAGAGCAACAAGAGGTGGGCATATGAAAAAAAGAGATATTGTAAAACAAGACTCCGATTTCATCCTCTATACCACAAATGATGGGGACGTGAATGTAGAAGTATTTCTGAAGGATGAAACGATTTGGCTGACACAGAAAGCAATCGGCAAACTGTTTGGAAAATCGAAAGCAACGATTAGCGAGCATCTTAAGAAAATATATGCAGAAGGAGAATTGCAGATGGATTCAACTGTTCGGAATTTCCGAACAGTTCAAACAGAAGGATCGAGGCAAGTAGAACGAGATTTGGAGTTCTACAACCTAGACGCCATCATTTCGGTCGGCTACCGGGTGAACTCATATCAGGCCACTCAATTCCGCATCTGGGCGACAAAAACACTGAAAGAATACATCATAAAGGGCTTTGTGCTGGATGACGAACGCCTAAAACAGGGCAAACGATTCGGCAAGGACTATTTTGAGGAACTCCTTGAGCGAATCAGGGAAATCCGTGCAAGTGAGCGGTGGTTTTATCAAAAAATCACCGACATCTACGCCCTTGCCGCGGATTATGACATAAACGCGCCGGTAACAAATGATTTTTTCGCAACAGTTCAGAACAAGCTCCATTGGGCGATTACGGGAAAAACCGCAGCAGAGATTATTTACGATTCGGCAGATGCAACAAAAATCCACATGGGTTTGACCGGTTGGAAACAGGCCCCGGACGGCAAGATTATGAAATCCGATGTTGCTATTGCCAAGAATTACCTGAACGAAGCCCACATCAAGGAACTGAATCGAATCGTCTCCGCCTATCTCGATTTGGCGGAAAACCGGGCACAACGGCAGATTTTGATGAAAATGCAAGACTGGGCTCAATTTCTCCATAGCTTTTTGGAATTGTCCAACTACCCGATACTACAGGACAAGGATAAAGTCAGCGCATTAGAAGCAAAGCTAAAAGCTGAGCAGGAATACGAAGAATTTCGGGTAATACAGGATGAGAATTATATCTCCGATTTTGACAAAGAGGTGTGGCGAATAAAGGAGGGTA
>QBUN01000199.1 GCA_013180565.1 Candidatus Methanophaga sp. GoMg3.2
TTCTTTTGGTAAAGCTTTTCTTTTTAAGAAAAGGTTTGTGTAAATCTGTGTAATCGGGTGGTTATAAAAAGGAGCTAAACAAATATAAAAATTTTATTTACATTATCTAAGGTGTTATGTACCCCTATAATTAATATTGTCAAAGGCAGATAAAATGGAAAAGCGAGCTTTGGTTACCCTGTGTTATCTTTACTATAAATTATAGGTGATATGAAAATGAAAGTGAACGGCTCGGAAGGAGAAAATGGACTTTTCGTCAACTATAGTGAACTCGTATCGGACACGCATGGCGAGAAAATAGGACGATTGCGGCGCGATACACTCTCAATACTCGAACACGCGGTTAAATCCGTTGACCCGTACAAACTAGTAACGGCAAATGTCAAGCTTGAAGACAAGATATTGAAAATCGCAGGCACAAAAAAGAAGGAGGGGATAGAGATAGAGCTTGATAATGTAGGGAAAAAGAGGATTGTCGCTTTCGGTAAGGCTAGCTTAGCAATGGCAAGTGCCTTCGCAACAATTGTGGATATAGATGAAGGAATCGTAGTAATACCGCATGGACAAGGAGGAGAGCGACCTCCGGGCATGGCTATAATCGAAGCAGAGCATCCTGTTCCAGCCCAGGGTTCTTTGACAGCAGCGAACCGGGTACTTAAAATGGCAGAAAAGAGCACGGAGACTGATTTACTTTTCGCTCTTATCTCCGGTGGTGGTTCCTCTCTACTTGCAAAACCGGTTGATGGAATCACGCTGGAAGAAAAAATTGAGGTCACAAACCAGTTACTCAAATCCGGATGCACCATAAACGAGATGAACACAGTTCGCAAGCATATATCAGCAATAAAGGGCGGAAAACTTGCGGAAGCTGCGTGTCCTGCGACCACAATCGGGTTAATCCTGTCTGACGTGCTTGGAGACCCCGTTGACTTCATTGCATCGGGACCCACTGCACGGGATACAACCACATTTAAACAGGCGCAGGAGGTGCTCGAAAAATATGCGTTATGGACGAGAATACCAGAAAACATGAAGAGCGTTATCGAACATGGAATAGAGAAAGAGGGGGTGACAAAAAAAACATCTGTCGAGACACACAATTTCATTATCGGCAGCAATTACATTGCTGCACAGGCGGCGATGGAAAAAGCAGAAACTCTTGGCTATAACTCACTTTTGCTCACAACGCATCTGGAAGGAGAGAGTAAGGAAGTGGCAAAGGTATTCACTGCACTAATGAAAGATATACGGTCGCATGATACGCCGCTAAGTCCTCCCGCTGCCGTGATAGCAGGTGGCGAGACCACCGTCACCGTCACAGGGAATGGACACGGAGGAAGAAACCAGGAGTTCGCACTCAGTGCTGCTATGACCATGCCGCAGAACGAGGACAGAGCTGTAATAGCTTCTATGGGCACGGACGGGATAGACGGTATGAGTGATGCTGCGGGAGCAATCGTGGATGGTTTCACGCTAAAACGTGCATCGAAAGCGGAGCTGAACCCGGATACATATCTACGGAATAATGATTCGAATACATTTTTCGTGAAGCTCAATGACGCCCTTATTACAGGCAGAACAGGGACAAACGTGAATGACGTCGTGGTGATGTTGGTCACTGAGTGAGGGGATATGATGTATGATAAAATGAATTTAAATAGGAATTTTGTGAGGTGAAAGAAAAATGAGATCGGAAATAAAAGAAATAAGAGGTAGAGAGATTTTAGACTCGCGTGGAAACCCCACGGTAGAAGTAGAAGTGCTTACCGAGAGCGGATTTGGCAGAGCGGATGTGCCTTCCGGAGCATCTACCGGAAGTAACGAGGCATGGGAGAAAAGAGACGGTGATAAAGGAAGGTATGGCGGTAAAGGAGTACGTGAAGCTGTTGAAATCGTTAATACCACAATAAAAAAAGAGCTGGTAGGAATGGACGCTCTCGAACAGAGGGAAATAGATGAGCGGCTAATAGAATTGGATGGAACGGAAAACAAATCGAAATTAGGTGCAAATTCTATTCTCGGGACTTCGATGGCGGTTTGCAAAGCGGCTGCAAAATCGTTGGAAAAACCGCTCTTTGCTTACATCTGCGACGATGTCGCGGGAATGAAGCTACAACCTGAGCTGCCGGTACCGATAATGAACGTACTAAATGGCGGGGAGCATGCGGGTAACGATCTGAGCATACAGGAGTTTCTTATCCTGCCCTTTGGTTTTGACAGGTTCAGTGATAGTTTGAGGGCAGGTGCGGAGACTTATCACGCACTTAAAGAAGTGTTAGCGAAAAAGTACGGGAAGATAGCTACGAACGTTGGTGATGAAGGTGGCTATGCACCGCCAATGAGCAGGACTGAGGAGGCACTCGAGGCGATGACCGAAGCGATAAGAGAAGCAGGTTATTCTGAGAGCGAAATACGCCTGGGCATGGATGCCGCTGCTTCCACTTTCTTCAACGCGAAAACACAAAAGTACGTGATTGATGGTATTGAGAAAGAAGGTTCTGAACTGATTGACTTCTATCAAGCCCTGGTGGATAAATATCCGGTAGAATCAATAGAAGACCCTTTTGACGAGGACGCATTCGAGTTATTTGCGGAACTCACCGTGAAGATGCCGCGGAAAATAATTATCGGTGATGACATTTTCGTGACCAATGTCAAGCGACTAAGGGAGGGGATAAACAAAAAAGCGGCAAATGCCATTCTGCTGAAAGTAAATCAAATAGGCTCTGTTTCGGAAACTCTGGATACCATTAGATTAGCTTCTGAAAATGGATATAAGAAAGTAGTCAGCCACAGGTCGGGCGAAACCGAGGATACGTTTATCGCTGATTTCGCGGTTGCGATAAACGCAGAGATAATAAAGACCGGCGCCCCTGCAAGAGGCGAGAGGACTTGCAAATACAATCAATTGTTGAGGATAGAGGAGCAATTGGGCGAGAAGGCGAGAAGCCGGAAGTTTTTGAAGGGATAAAGTAAACTAACAAAAACCGGAGTGAGGACTATGGCAAAAGAGCGGAAGGAAGAAAAGGATACGATTTACCTCGTACCAAACGCGCATTTCGATGCACTCTGGGTCTTCACGAAGGAGGAACATTTATACATTAATCTAATGCTCGTTCTGAAGGAGGTGGCGGAGCTTGTTGAAAAGACCGATTTCAAGTTCCTGATAGAGCAAACCTATCTGCTGGAGGAGATGGAGAAGAGATGTCCGGAATTATTCACAAAAATTGCGCGGCACATAACAAATGGCGACATAGAGATTGCAGACGGAGAATACCTGATGGCCGATACAATGCTTCCGGAAGGAGAAACGTTGATAAGAGAAATCATGGATGGCAAAAGATACGCGAAGAAGAAGTTCGGGGTTGATGTTCCGGTAATGTGGCAGGCGGACAGCTTTGGGTTGAATGCTCAGCTACCGCAGATATAGATTTCATTACGGAAATAGTGGACAAGCATCCGAAAGCACGAATCAGGGTCAGGTTCTCCACGGACATAAAATCCGCGGATTATTCCTGCGGTAGTCAATTTGGCGTTGTCTCTCGACCAACCGACCAGTGTTACTATAAGCCAGAACCCGGAGTGGAGTGGGAAGAAGAACCCAGTGGTATATTTCCCTCGCTGAAGTGGCTTGATTATTCTGATGGTAAGACGGGCTTAACGGTGATCCACAGAGGGATACCGGAAAATGAGGTAAGAGACGGGGACGTCTATTTAACAGTGCTAAGAAGCGTGTCAATGCTGTCCTCGGATGGTATTTCGGGTCCTGCAATACCTGTTCCGGATGCAAGGGAGTTGAACAAACGATACGAGTTCAGATATTCTGTTTACCCGCATGAAGGAGATTGGCGAGAGGCTTCGTCATACAAGCATGCTTTTGAGTTCAACACGGATCTTGATACATTGCAGTTACCGAAGGGCATGAAGCTGCCTTTGAATCGCTCTTTCTTGAAAATAGACCCGGAAAGTGTGATTTTATCCGCGCTGAAGAGGGCAGAGGATGGAGATGGCGTAATTCTGAGATTTTATGAAACGAAGGGAGAAGAGACGGATGCAGAAATATCACTGTTCAGAGAGCCAAAAGCGGTCAAGGTTGTGAACATGCTGGAGGAAGAGAACGAAGGAGTGAAGAAAGAGTTGAAAAGAGAAGGTGAAAGAATAGAGCTGAAGAT
>QBUN01000198.1 GCA_013180565.1 Candidatus Methanophaga sp. GoMg3.2
CTGCAACATCTCTGAGAACAACTGCTCGAACAACTACTGCGGCATCTGGCTGGATTCTTCGAGCAACAACAATATCCACAGCAACACCACCACCACCAACAACACCAACAACACCGTCAGTGACACCAACTGCAACTGCAACTGCAACTGCAACTGCAACCTCAACATCGCCAACGCCACCAACACCGTCAGCGACACTAACACCAACACCAACTCTACCCCACCCGCCTTCATGCTGTCCAAGTATATTGGTATCACCAGGCAAAAAGGCGTATTATCCTGGCGATACCGTTCACATTTTGATAAGTCTAATCGGAACAGATTGCTGCTTCGAGGTTAAAGAACCGAGTCCTGTCTAGCTTATCGCGGCGACAGGTACGACAATAGCGCAGCAAGATTTAGCATCCTTATTTTCTGGATCTGTCTGTCCCGGCAATCAATTTAAGGTTAGCATGTCCTTTGAATTACCTAATGACGCACCTTATGAATATTATGACGTTAAGGTCGTCTTAAGCGCAGGAGCATGTATTGAGACTGCAAATGATACGTTTTTTGTTGATTGGTTATAGAAACATGGTGCTTGATTGAGGAGATAAAAAAACCTTTCTTTCAAAAAGTTTTAAAAACATTACCAAAGATATACGTTATGTACAATAATATATGAGGATTGAATAATAGAGATTAAAATGAAGTTATAGTTAGGAGCTAAAAGGAGATGATGAAAAGCAATACGACTCGTATTATAGGATATTGGCGGTTGTTTATGTTGATGAAACAATCCTAAATGAGAAATTAGTGAAGGAAGGATATGCTGAGGTTATATATATTCCGCCTTCTGAGTTTGACTCTCGTGAGTGGGAAGCGGATTATACGCCTCCGTCAAGTCCAATGCCAGCTACTACACCAATACCTGGTTTTGGGTTATTGTTCGCTATTATTGGCGTGCTGGCTGCGGTGTGTTTGGTTAGGCGGAGAGGGCAAGCGTATGGTAATAAATAGAAAAATATATAAATGATGAATACCCAAGATAGAATCAAACTAGCTGTTAATTGGGTGATAAAAAGAGATGAATAAAAGGTATGGCAGTATATTGATTATAATCGTCACGATTTTTGTTCTATGTTTTGTGGGGATAGCATCTGCAAGTACATGGTCTGTGGATGGCAGCGGCGGGGCGGATTTCACAGGGATACAAGATGCGATAAATAATGCTTCTGATGGCGATACGATTATAGTTCATTCCGGCGTTTACTACGAGAATGTGTATGTTAATATATCGCTTACGCTAAAAGGGATTGATCATCCCGTGGTGGATGCAAGGAGGTGTGGCAAAAGTGTAGTTACATTAAGTGCTGATGGTATTACAGTCGAAGGATTTAATGTAACAAAAGGTTCATGGGAGGGTGCAGGGATCACGATAAGTTCCAGCAATAATACCCTTACGGGCAATACTGTCTGTCACAACAACAAAGAAGGCATCGCACTATTATCTTCCAGCAACAATAACCTTACAGACAATAATATCAGCAACAACGTGTGCGGCATCTTCCTCTGGCATTCCAGCAACAATAACACTATCTCAGGCAACAATGTCAACAACAACGAAGGCGGCATCAACCTCTGGCATTCCAGCAACAATAACTCTATCTCAGGCAACAACGTCTGCAACAACGAGGAAGGCATCGACCTCAGGCATTTCAACAACAATAACACTATCACCGGCAACAATGTTAGCAACAATAACATGGGCGGCATCAGCCTCGACGATTCCAGCAACAATAACACAATAGCAGGCAACAATGTCAGCAATAACGGGGGCGGCATCATCCTCGACGATTCCAGCAACAATAACATCACAGGCAATAATATCAGCAACAACAAGTATTGCGGCATCCTCTTTGACGGTAGCAACAACACCATTACTGGCAATACATTTGTAAATAGTGGTCTTTTTGTTATTGAAGCCTATCAGAATACCGTGGAAGATAATATAGTAAATGGTAAGCCTCTTGTTTATCTTGAAAATGTATCGGCTTATAAGGTCGAGGATGCTGGGCAGGTTATTCTTGTTAATTGCAGTAAGATCACCGTAGAAAATCTCGATATATCCAATACAAGCGTTGGGATAATACTTTGGGGGACAGAAGATAGTATAATATCAAACAATACTGTCAGCAACAACAATATTGGTGGCATCCTTCTTGGCACTTCCAGCAACAACACCATAACGGGCAACAATGTCATCAACAACGACTGGAGCGGCATCATCCACTCCTATTCCAGCAACAACACAATTACAGGCAACAATGTCAGCAACAACGGCAGGGACGGTATCCACCTCCACTATTCCAGCAACAACAAAATCTACTTCAACAACTTCATAAACAACACAGATACTGTATTTTCTTCTAAATCAACCAACATCTGGAACTCGCCAGAAGAAATAACATACACATACGACGGAACAACTTACGAGAGCTACTTAGGCAACTATGGGGATGATTACGAAGGAACTGATGCAGATGGTGATGGAATTGGAGATACACATTACAGCATAGATTCAGAAAAAGATGAAAGTGATGAATATCCCTTAATGAAGCCTTATGAGAATTATAATATCTCCACATCAGCACCCGCATAACCTCCTACACCCGGCTTTGAATTATTGTTCGCTATAATTGGTGTGGTGGCTGCGATATGTTTGGTTAGGCAAAAGGGATAAGGGAAGGGATGGTTCCGAGTTCAAAAATGTTTTTTTTGCATGAGATAGCATCGGCATTAATCGCGAGAGTTATAGTGGTTGTGGTGGATTGGAAAAGTGTACTGAGAAGAGCGAACCGCTGAAAAGTTTTTAGATTGCTACATTAATAGCCATGCCATTTATAGCGATTTCTCTACAATTTCAATTTCCTCCTCCGTCAGCCCGTACAACTCATAAACCAGCCCGTCAATCTGCGCAGCAACAAGTTTTATCTGCCGTTCATAAAGCTCTTTATCACGGTCCATTCTCGCCTCGTGATATTTCCTCCTCAGTTCGAGCATGTTATCCACCAGAAAAACGAGTTTATCGTGTTTTGCGCTATTTTGATTTTTTGGGTAAAGCGAAAATCTCTTTTGTCCGCGAGATAGAAGGGTGCAATAATAGATAATCTGTTCATCTTGATTTGACACTCCAAACACATCTGCTCTGATGCTGACTCTTCCTCGTTTCAGTAATTATTCACTTCCAACGTATTCTGAAAGACAATTCTTTTGGAGCTTCAAAAATGTTTGCACCGCGGGATACAAGTCCTTTTCGTGCATTTTAAGTCCGTCGTCCATCCGTGAAGCATTAGCCTCTCTAAGCTGCTTTAAAAACGGAAATAATCAATTAGATTGCCCTTATAAACATATTAAACGGTTTAAAATTTTTTGTTTTATTGATGTTATGGCTTTTTCTATTTCAATGGGCAGCACATAGAAAAAAATATTATCGAGTTGTTTTAGCAAACCCAAATTAATGTCCTTCTCTACAAACCTTTTGGTTGAAAAGGTATATTTTAAAAAGGTGTTTCTTTTTTCTCCTTTTGGAATCCATTGCTCTAACTCGAGAATAGGATAATTCATGAATATTACAGATTCCCTAAAATAATCCGGTTCATTTAGTCTAATTTGGTCAAATGTGTAAGATCCGGGATATTGTATGTCCCGAATGGAAAGATATCCTCTTACTTGTCTATAACTATGCTTCTCGATTAAGTCATTTTCCTTTAAAGTCTCAGTCCCTTTTAATTCCGAAGTTGCCCAAGCTATTTCGTTCTTATCTCCTATCATCTTCATCAATTCGAGATATTCCCCTACAATAAAGGAAATCGTAGCTCCTTCATAAATCTTGTTTAACAGTGCAGTAGCTCTTATGTGTATGTAATCCGTTCTTTTAGGATCGTAATACATTTTTTCTAGATCTTCTTCAGAAGCGAAATCGGTGGATGAACCCTTTCTAATAGGAATAGTCCCCTTTTTTAAAATTCCATAATTCTCTTTAACTATGAATGGTCTCTTTTGATTTTTTGTAATCTTAATAATACCAATTTTCTTTCCTTTCAATTTCTCTTCAAAGTATAAAAAGTCGATTGATTTTTTAACTCTGGAATTTACAATTTGTTGGATTGTCGCATCGTCAATAGTAGT
>QBUN01000197.1 GCA_013180565.1 Candidatus Methanophaga sp. GoMg3.2
ATAAAGTAAAAAACCACGAGATTTCACAAGATTAACACAAGAACAGGGGATTATTCGGGTATAAAGTAGCTAATAGTGTACAGGAACTATGTTAAAGTTATTCTTTTTCTCGTGGAAATCTGTGTAATCTTGTGGTTATAAAAAGTAGCTAAACAAAAAAAGAAAAAATCCGGCGTGCAAATGCCTATAATATCAGTAACACTACTATGAATATCACATCTATGACAAGCGTAGTTGTAGCACTTATCGCAACCGTCTTGCTCCCCAGTTTAGGACCAAACAGCGACACGTGCAAGGGTAAAGAATGTTTTGCGAATCTTGCCGAGAATGATACTACCGTGCCCAGGAACAGTGCGATTAGCACACTTTTTGTCGTTATCAGCCCTTCCGCCAGAAGGCTACCAGCGAGGACTATCCCAGCAGTAGTGTTCACAATCGCTGTTGCGCTAATCAAAGCGACTCCGCTTTCCAATCCGAAAAAGCTCGTAATAGGCCCTAGAATCGCAGAAAATCGATCGAATAAGTTCAACTCCATCGCCACGGATACCAGAAACAGGGTGATGAACATCGTGGGCACAATCCTTTTGAGCATGTTGTATGCGCTCTTAGCGCTTTTATTCAATGCCTGTTTCTTATCCACAACCGGGGCATTATTGTGATTAGTAACAGCAATAGCAGAACGTTTTTTCGTGTCTTTTAGCCATATTCTCGCAAGGAATATCCCTAAACATGTTTTCAGGAGTGATGCGAGTCCAACCATGCACACATAGATTACACCCGTAGTCAACCCGAGAATAGGAATCACCACGGGTATGAAATACGTAAGGACGTGAGAGAGGATGCTAGGAAAAGAGCTGATTAGCGTGGTTGCAATTACCTCGCGCTCAGAAATAGTTTTCTCGTTCAGGCCGTCCACGAGCATGGAGTAACCGGCAGTAGTGCTGAACGTGCAAGTTACCACCGAAAGAGCAGATACTGCACTGATATTCGCTTTACGTGATATTGGTTTAATCAACCGGTCAAATTTCCGCATTAGCCCGATGTCAACCGCGAAACTCGTTGCAAATATGCCTATTGCTATTACCGGGACAATTCTCACCATCCAGTAAAGCGTATATATCAGCGAAGTATATATAATCTCCATCATTTCAAATCAATTCGCCCTCTTGACTATACTTAATATGCCTAGGTTTAAACCTGCCGTATAAGAAGCTTAATTCTTAGCTATACATTTTCACGTGCATTTTCGATTTCTTTCTGCTGGGTAAGTTGTTTAAATACCCGTAGCTCTTCCCTTATTTAAATAAGAATTAAACATTAAATAAGAAAATGGGAAAAATTGCACCACTAAACGCATTTAAGCGGGATTTCTTTCGCCTGATTAGATTCTCGATTGTGGGTGTTATTGGTGCCGTGATTAATACAGTACTACTTTGGCTCTTTACTGACCTTGCTGGGATATATTATCTGTTCTCTTCAGCAATTGCTATTGAAATCGGGATAATAATACAATTTCTATTAAACGATCGGTGGACATTCAGGGAAAAAAAAACTAGCGGTGTGAAACAATTCATTGTACGTATCCTAAAAAGCAACCTGTGGCGTTCTGGAGGATTGGTGATCAACATTGGTGTTCTCTACCTCTTAACCGAGTATGCGGGCGTATATTACCTAATCTCAAATATTTTTGGTATCCTTTGCGCTTTTTTGTGGAACTATATCCTTGAAAGCCGGCTAACATGGGAGATTACGCGGTAGGTCACCAAAACAAGTGAAGGGCAATAAATGAGGATAGTGAAGAGTGCAATAATCCAGATTTTTTCAATTTGCAGTCTGCATTTTGCAATCAATTACGTAATTCCATATATCCGCCATATTCCATCACCCTCATCATACGCTAAATCATATCGTGTCTCATCGTCAAAGGCAGAATAGTTTATTTCAAACTCGTTATCCCTTGCGAAAGCCCTCTCGTAGGGACCAATGCAAACATAATCCACGCCATAGTCTTTGACAAGTGCATAGTTCCCCCTGAACATCGCCATTTCATCTCGCTTCCTTGCATTAATCATCGTCCAGTTGATGCCATGAGACCACAGCCACCCTTCGTAACCCATAACTCTCGGCCTTCCTGACAGCGAGGGTATAGGGTGATTATGCGCACTTCCTGTTAAGAACACACTATCAGGTGGCGTATTCGCTCGCACCCAATCTGCAATTTCGGTCTCTTCTTGTGTCCAAATCACGTAGCTATCCTCCACCATTGCTACGTGTGTTACTAACCCAAAAGAAGTAGAAGCGAGAATTAAAATAGCGAGCAATACAGTAGCGAGTGTTTTAAAAAACCTTTTATTAAAGTCTGTTACCCATAAAGTAGCCAACGAAGCCATTACTGCGCTCAGTGCGAGCCAATATATGAATATCTTATAGTTATCAAAATACCAGGGTTGGAATTTAACGAAGTTCGCAATGACAAAAAGGAGTAAAAAAGGCAGATAAAATAGCCTTGCTTTCTTATCTGCTTTTAAAAAACCTAACGCGAGCAGGATGATGAGCCCGCCTGCGTTTAACGCCCAGAACATTTGCAGTACTGTGATGGTTTTTGCGATAGAAAAAGCGGCGGTGACGATGGATGACCAATCAAAGCCCATTATCATGTTCCTGTTCCCTTCTGTCCAACCGGGGAAAAAGATTTCGAAGAAACCTTCTGATACACCTGTTCTTATGCTCATTATCTGCGGTAAAGAAAGAAGAATTAACGGCACGAGTAAAGAAATGAGGATCCACAAATTGCGTCTGCGAAACATTTTCTGCGATGCTTTTTTGATACACACAACAGCAGAAAGAAATAGAGCGACAAATGCAGTGACCATAAATGAATGTGCGTGTATGTACGGCAGCAAGCCGATAAGCACACCGGCAAGTATTAGTTCCCTATATGCTTGTCTCTGTGTATCCTGCTCATCAGTAAATAATGCGTGTAATAGAAGAATATAGACGGCAAAAGAGATACCCATACCAATCATCGCCGTTCTTTGTGGCACTAATACTGCGTACATCGGGTTCAGAAAGTGGATGTTAACGGATTGAAGACCCGCAGGGAGTCCAGCGAAGATGAATATAAACGTAGCTAATAGCCCGACCTTCTTTAAGCCCGTCAATCGGTAAGCGAGAAAGAAGAACAGCCCAAAAAAGGAAAGTTGAAATAAAATGTTTGGGATGATAAGAGAACACCTGAGGTCCAAACCGCCTTTCATTAATACCGCAGAATAGAAATCCATGAGAAATGGATAGTGCATCTCGATGTGTAAAAACTGTGGATAATTCAGTGGGAAGGATAAATCAGCTCGGTAAACAAAAGCGGAAATGACAGAGGTATGGAACGGATAATCGGCCCAAACAGTGTGAAAAGCGTATATGTTGCCCGCTTCATCAATGCGAAAAACACCGTATACGTTCATAATCGTCAAATAAAGCAGAATGAGCATAAAAAACGAAATGGTGAGTTTATCTTCATGCCAGATAATAACTGCTTTATTCTTCAAATCCGTAAAAGCTGCTTTTACTGATTCTTTAGACACTCTAAAGAGCAGGGCAGATAAAAAAGCGTATATGGCGATGCTAACGAGTATAATATCGATGCTTAACGATCCCTTTAGACATGCAAGCAGGAAAGTAGCCCATATAGTTATCGCATTTCCAACGACGAACGAGAAAAGAACCCGTTCTATGCAGTGGAATCTGTAGCTCAGAAGAAAGGAGATAGAGAGTCCAAGAAGAAAACTGACGATGATGAAGAAAATCCATAGAGGCATGTATCTTTATTGCTTTCTTGTTCTATATAAAATATAACTTCTGCATATAAATTTAATTTAGGCAGATTAAGAATGGGGCGATTACTCGCCCTTTCTCATCTCAGAACGGTACGTGAAAGTTTCCCTTCATACCGCTCAAGCATTTCATAACCCTTTCTGTATCGGACAGCAGTTGGTTTCTGTGGTATTCTAGTCTTCTGATTCCAGTATTCATGTGCATAAACTATCCTTTAGCTTATCCCATCTCGTCTTGCATCGATCAGTCATTTTTAGAGCCTTCTGTCTGAGTTTCCTCAGCTTGAAGTACTCAGAATCGAGATA
>QBUN01000196.1 GCA_013180565.1 Candidatus Methanophaga sp. GoMg3.2
CATTGACGAGCAGTATCGTACGTGTTGCCATTTCCGAGAGTATGTCGAGGTCACGCAAAATCAGGTTCGATTTTGTTCCAACGAATAGCGGATTTTTGTGCTTCGCGAAGACCTCCAGAACTTGCCTCGTAATTTTAAATTTCTTCTCTGTCGGTTGATACGGATCGCAAACCGAACCCAGATTAACAGCTTCGCGTTTCCATCCGGGGCGTGATAATTCCTTTTCCAAAACGTCAGCCGCATTTACTTTCACAAGTATCTTGTTATCAAACTCGGTGTCGGAATTGTATCCGAGGTATTCGTGCGTGTAGCGCGCAAAACAGTAGGGGCAGGAATGCTCACAGCCGCGGTAAGGGTTCGCACCCCAATTAAACGGCAGGAACTTCTTGTTGAAGTGATGCAAAAAGGACTTACATTCGACTGGTTGATAATGAACTGACATCGTTATTTACTTCATTTATCTCTTTTTATTTGATCTTATTATACCAATACTTCTTCTCTCCAAGGAATTTCTCAATCCCCTGTTTCTTAATCTTCCGGAGATTCTTCAGATGCACATCCCCGTGGCCAGGCTTCAAAAAGTCCAGCTTTTCGCAGGTTTTCTGAGGTCTCTTGCTAAATCTGCAATCTTTCCCTTGTGGGCAAAACAATCGCCGCAGTGAAGACCACAATATGCAATTATGTTTCTATCGGCTTCATTATCGCTCATCTCTTCACCTCCATAGTGAATTAATTTGCCCCCTTAAATACTATTTCCCTCTCACAAATGTTAACAGTATTATCGCCAAAAATGTCAAGCCTAATGAGAAATAAAATGGCATAAATATAGCATCTCTGGGCGCACCCCTTATTTTCCCTGCCCTGTCCATGATTTTAAAAGGAATTAAATGCTGCCAAACTGTTGATAACGCATAACCAATCCTCGATAGCGACCCAAAAAGATAGCCCGTCCAGATGAAAATTTTTCTTCTTCTTAGCCTGTCCGATACGTAACCAGAAGCGGCTTGCGATATTGAAACTATTGCTTCTCCTAAGCCATCTATGAAGTCAAGCTAACAACCTTTTTATCGCCCCCTCCATAATAGAACTACGCGATACAATCCCCACCAGCGTATCGTCTTCCATTACGAGTAATCTACCAATTCCCTCCTCTGTCATTTTCTCGACCGCCTTAATAACGCCATCTCCAGGACTGACACAGACTAAGCGTGTACTCATCCGTTCCTTAACACGAACGCTATTCCAATCTTCTCTTTTCACGCGAAACAAATCTTTGTACGAAATAACACCACTAATTTTATTCTTATTGTTAACTACAGGGTAGCCCAAATGGTGATATTCACTTATCAAGGAAAATAACCGTTCCAAAGTCGCATCATCATTAATTGTAATAACTTCTGTTGCCATAATATCTCCTACGGTTATACCCTGAAATTGCGCGTTTAGCAGTTTCTTGATCATTTTATTTATTTCCATCTTTTCCGCTCCTCCTCGTAAACAATACTAGAACCGCAGGCACCACCGTTAAGGCCGCAACCATACAGAATATGACGCCCGTAGCCATCATCGTCCCCATATCAGCCATCATCGGCAATTCGCCAAGTGAGAGGCATTTAAAGCCTATAACAGCCGCTATTGTCGTTATAGTCATCGGATAGAATACATTCTTGATCGTATCAACCATAGCATCCTCACTCTTTTGCGTTTGCAGCTCATATCGAAACCGTTTTGTAACTTGAATACCAAAATCTATACCTATACCCATTATCATCGCCATCACACCTGATGTCTGCGGCGTTATTTCAAAACCTACCAAAACTAGCGTGCCTGTCGCCCATATAAGGCCAAAGACGATGGTTAACAAAGGGATAAGCCCGTATTTAACCGAGGTGAATAGAATAATAAGAATAAGTATTATCAAAGCAAAGCTGACAAAAGAAGTTAGATCCATTGTTTCCTGCGCGAGTTCTTGCATCGCTACCTCTATTACCGGACCACCGCTAATTTCCACCGACACCCCATGCGGTTTCTTTATCAATATCACATCTCTTAGTTCGCCAACTACTTCTTCGGTATCAACATCATCTAATATGTCTAGCCTTACCAAACTCATCGAGTAATCATCGCTAATATACTTGTCCAGCTTCTGATCTAACTTTTCGTCCTTTTCCAACAGCGACTTGACACTTCGCAAAGAACCCGGTATTCTACCGTCATTTGCGTCTTTTATAACATCCGCAGCACTTTTCGCACTCACGACACCATAAACGAGTTTTGCGCGTTTGGAGAGCAAATCAACGTATCGCAGTACTTCCGGGTCTCGGACATCCCGTATCTCTTCTGATCTTGCATATCTCGGGTCTATCTGTACGGAAATTGTTGTCTTGGAGAAGCTGCCCGCAAATTGGTCTGCTATTAGCTCAAATGTGTTTATCACTTCTATATCCTCTGGAAGCATTGCCTTCTGTGACGTACCCGCTGTTTCCATCATAGTGGCTTGATAACCTGTGAAAATGGTGAATATGAAAAATATAGCCAAAACAATGATTGCGTGATGCGCTACGAACCGCGCATACTTCTCCAACGGCTTTTTACCCAATTTGCTCAGCGTATCTCTCATTATTTAGCCCTCACCCATTTTTGTAGCCATTCGGCTATTATTCGTGCTTCTATACGCTCTTCATAAATGATAAAGCATGGATTTACTACCACCGCAGCGATCCAGCATAAGATTATCCCTAACGCGAGTGACTGTCCCAAATGCTGAATCATCGGCATCGGGGCAAGCGTTAACGCGAAGAACGCTGCAGTTGTCGTTGCCGCAGATCCAAACGTTGATGCACCTATATTAGAGACCGCAATCTTTAGCGATTCTTTCGTGGCATATCTATTACGCTCTTCATAATACCGCGACACCATGAATATCCCATATTCAACGCCCAAACCGATGATAACAGAACCTATCATAACCGTGCTGATAGATATATGTATCCCAAGGAATCCCATTGTTCCGAAAGTCCAGGTAATACCGAAAACCAGAGGCAGGAACACAAGGAAACCTTTTGGGAACGACCGCTCCAGTAATACCAATAGCCCGAAAATGATAATTGCCGCTACAACTGTAGTGAAGATCATGTCAGCACGCATCAATCTCAATAGCTCCGCTATCAGCGGCGCCCTACCCGTTATCTTATATTCCACGCCTGCGGGTTTTGTAATCGCATCAACGTCATTTTGTATTATAGCAGTCGCCTCTTTCACTTTCTCTTCGCTTAATCCCGCTATTGGACTGGCATAGACCAGCATAATGCTAAAATCATCATTAAAAAACCTTCCTGAATTATTAACAGAAGCTAACTTCTTCTTCACTCCGGCTATATCCTCTGGCACGCCATGTTTAAAATGGGTAGCCACTGACTGAACATTTTCAATTGATGATTCTGCTTCAAGCCGTTCATGTAAATCAACTACCGATGCTATTATCTTTGGGTCTCTCATATCACGGGGTATGTCTTTTGCGCCTGTTTCCCGATCTAAGCAAACGGTGATAATCATGAACTCTTCGCCTTTGAACTTACTCTCTATCATATCCTGTAAAGCGAAGATAGGCAAATGCTGCGGCATCTCCTTCGCTATATCGCCCTGAAACTGCAGTCCTGTCGCGCCATAGCCCAAAATTACGGTTATTAACAGAGACAACACAATTATCTTCTTGTAATGCCGGCACTGAAAAGCAGCCAATTTCGCCAATGCGCGCTCTATGCCTATCTTCTCTTTTAGCCCCATTCTAGTTCTTCCTTCTCAGAAACAAGACTACAAATAGAGCAATTAATGCGAATATCGCTTCAAATCCAGGAACCGAAAAAGTTCCCGTCCTGCCGGATGATACGCTTATCGGGATCATTTTATCAAAGAGATATACATTGTCATCACCTAAATCACGGTCGCCGGTGCATCTTATCTCTATGCCCTGCTGATATGCTTTCGGCGAGGCATCTTTATCCACATCGAATTTTAGAACTGCAGTCCATGCCTCATCCATCTCCAAATTACCCACGTAATCGCTCTTCACATCGAAATCAAAAGGCACTTCCGCTTCCCCCGTTGCCCTTACGCTA
>QBUN01000195.1 GCA_013180565.1 Candidatus Methanophaga sp. GoMg3.2
TGATGTCACAATCTGTGACCTCAAGTGATTGAATTCATCACCAGTAATTATCTTCTCTTTTACTCTGTGCATTCCATCACTTCCCAGTGTCCGCCTTTGTCGGGACCGATGCGTTTTATTCTGCCTTCCTCTTTGAGTTTTGCAATAGCTCTTTCTATGGTTCTTGAAGAACGATTAACGATATAAGCCAGCTCTTTCGCTGATATTTTTGGATTGTCTTTTATTAACCACAAAATGTTCTCCGACATTTTCTCCGACATTTTCTCCGACATTTTCGCCCTAGTTTTCTCCGCACTTTCAGGAGTATAGCTTTTCTTACTTTCCGACTGGCCTGCTTCCATCAGGTTAAAATCAACCGAAGGCATAAGCTTCCCCGGGCTTGTGATCTCTACTTTATCGTCAAATTTCGATAAGGCCTTAAGGCTTAATTCTTCACTGGTTCTTTCTTCAAAAAAAAGTTTGAATTTTTCAATATCTATTTCAGGAAGCGGTTTTTCAATTTTCATCTTTTACACTCACCCTTGCAAGATTCTCCACTATCTTCCGATTCAGTTCCGCCTCCTCTTTTAACTGCTCTTCAAACTCGGTTTTTAATTGTGTAAATCGCTCATTGAAATCAAATTTATCCTCATCGTCCGGTAAGCCCACATATCGCCCCGGAGTCAACACATAATCCAGCTCCTTCACCCGTTCAATGGATGCGGAATTGCAGAACCCTTTGACGTCCTCATATTCACCGTCTGGATTGCGCCAGTTGTGATAGGTCACCGCGATTTTTTCTATCTCCTCTTTGGAGAACTCGCGAGTCCTGCGGTTTATCAGATGGCCCATGTTCCGCGCGTCAATGAACAGGAGCTCGTCTGTTCTGTTCCTGTATTTGCCGTTGGCTTTGTTTCTGCTCAGAAACCACAGGCTGGCGGGTATCTGCGTGTTCAGGAACAGTTTTGGTGGCAGGTTCACGATGCAGTCAACCAGTCGAGCTTCCACAAGCCCCTTTCTGATATTGCCTTCGCCGGCGGTTTTGGAGGTCAGCGCCCCCTTTGCCAGAACAAAACCGGTCTGACCGCTTGGGCTAAGATGATACAGGAAATGCTGTATCCAGGCGTAGTTGGCGTTGCCTGTTGGTGGTCCGCCGTATTTCCATCTACCGTCCTTACGTAATAGATCGCCGCTCCAATCGCTGTCGTTGAACGGTGGATTAGCGATGACGAAATCAGCCTTCAAATCTTTGTGGGCATCGTTCAGAAAGGAACCTTCATTGTTCCATTTGACCTGCGAGCTGTCGATGCTCCTAATAGCTAGGTTCATTTTACACAATCGCCAGGTGGTCTGGTTGCTCTCCTGCCCGTATATCGATATGTCGTTCACCTGCCCCTGGTGTTGGGCAACGAACTTCTCCGAATGAACGAACATGCCGCCGGAACCGCAGCAAGGGTCAAAGACTCTGCCGTTGTAGGGTTCCAGCATCTCTACAAGCAATTGGACAACGCTTCGGGGGGTATAGAACTGCCCACCCTTTTTGCCTTCGGAAAGCGCGAACTCGCCAAGGAAATACTCGAATACATGACCTAGAATATCGGCGCTTCTGGCTTTTGCATCGCCGAGCGCGATGTTGCCCACCAGATCGATCAAACCGCCAAGACTTGTCGGGTCGAGGTTGCCTCGTGCATAGACCTTTGGCAAAACACCCTTGAGCGAGGGATTCTCTTTCTCGATTGCGTCCATCGCGAAATCCACGTCTTTACCGATCTCTGGCTGTTTCGCTCTCGCTTGCAGATAAGACCAGCGGGCAATTTCAGGAACAAAAAAGACATTCTCGGCTTTGTATTCGTCCCTGTCTTCAGGGTCAGCACCGACGTAATCCCCCTCTCCTTTTTGCAGTTTATGATATAAGCCCTCAAAGGCATCGGAGATATATTTCAGGAAAATCAGACCCATGACTATATGTTTGTACTCGGCAGCGTCAATATTCTCCTGAGTTTATCCGCAGCCTTCCACAGTTGCTTCTCAAGAGGCTCTTCTTCTGTTTTAATCTCATTCTTTGCCATTCTACTTAATAAACTAAACTAAACTAAACTAAACCTTCCCGATTAATAACTAAACCATCATTCATTCATGTATAATCTCAATTAGTTGATTAAGAATATTGAACTACCGATGGTTGTATATGTTTCATCTCATCCATCCTCTATCACAGCTAGATTTAATATTATTAACATATACGTGATAATGGCATATAAATGTTTTTATGCATGTAATCATTTTGAATTGAAGAACAAAATTAAATTAAATTAAATTAAGCATCGATTTCTTTAATAACTTCATATCATTTACTGCATGATTGTTTTCTCACTGTCTGACGTTTCGAGCGTATCTGAAGTTTGCGGAGCGGGATTTGGGCAAAGGTACGAAGCACCGAAGCCAGATACGCTCTGTTATACGCCGTTGCATCATTTGCCCCATTTATTTAGGAAATATCCAAATGACCTATTCCTTCTTTTCGCTATTTCTACATCATAATTTTCCAGAATATTTCGCATAAATTCTATTCGTGGCATATTTTTAGGAATTAGCTGATTGAATTCTTCTTTGGTAATGCGGTTTGCGGTTCTAATCTTTTTACGGATGCCCACTTTTTTAGAAGTATTTTCATCCAGTCCAGCGAGATACCAGCTTTCTATTTCTTTAACCACAACGATTATCTTATCCTCGGTTATTTGCTTAAATTCGCCTGTTATTCTCTCTTTTTTGGCGGTTATACATGGAGAATCATTAAAGTCTCTGGCAAAAATATAATCTGCTTTCATCGAGTTAATTGATTTAACGAGATTTACTATTCTTTCCTGTTTTTGTTGTGAATATTTCCAAAATTTTATCGCAGAATATCTTTCTTGAAGAAGTGACTTCAGAATATTCTCAAAAAAGCGCTCATCATCGTTACCTTCAATAAGAATGAATAGTCGCTTATAAGACATATCTACCACTCTAACAAATTTTGCACATAAAGTTCCTCAATACCCATCTTATTTTCGAGGAAAATTGTTACTTCCTCTTTTTCTGCTGGTCTGGAGATTTGAGTAAAACCTTTATCATCTCGATGAACGAGTACAATATTCTCTATGTCTGTATATCTTACCACTTCAGGATTATGCGTAGTGACTATAATCTGCTTTTCCCGCCTTTCTGAAACATCTTTCATCATCTCTATTACTTTTGAAATAAGGTAGGGATGAATATTCCTTTCCGGCTCTTCAATTATAATTAATGGTTTTTCCTCGAAATAAAGGGCAATAATCAAAGCGGTTATGTTTATCGTCCCATCAGAAAGAAGGGGCGCAGGCAAGAACTTCTTTCCTGAATAAACTTCTTTTAAACTGGCGAGCAAGGATTTATCTGCCAATTTCTCTACTGTAATGTCTTCTATAAATGGTAAGATGTCTTTTATCAGATTAGAAATCCTTTCCCTCTTTTTCTTGTTTTCCAGAATATTTTTTAAGACGATTGCTAAATTGCTACCATCTGGCTCGAGTTCGGTTTTTCCTGTAATCAAAGTAGCTTTTTTTGATAATTTTGGGTCAAGATCATATATTGAAATAGCACGGAAAAAATCACTTATTGCAAAAGAGATGGGTGATAGAATCGAGAAAAATATAGGTGCCCCAATGAATAATTCCTTAAGAGATAATTTTCCTTCTAAAAATTCCTTTTTAGAAAAAGAAGGAGGGATTAGGTCATCCTTCGTTATTGGCATGTCCACGGATTTTAAGTCATATTTGACTCGTCCTTTATCATTAATAAAAATAATTTCGCCTTCTCCTATTTTTTCCTTTTCGTTTATTTTTCTCTCTTTCTTTTCTAATCCTGCTTCTACAAAATCACAGTTGGCTACCAACTTTTCATCCGCAACTTTGTACCCCCACCCTCTTTTATTGAATTCGATGCTGAACATATACCTGAATTCATGAGCAGAAATGAGGATCAGCCCATCAGCATCTTCTTTCCTAAATCCGAATGATTTAACGGGCTTGTCTTTAGAGTCAATATGTAATTCTACGGAAAGATTTTTAGAAGTACCTATATTTATATTCC
>QBUN01000194.1 GCA_013180565.1 Candidatus Methanophaga sp. GoMg3.2
TTTGATTTTGAATTGGAACGGTCTATGTTCCTTAAAAGTGCATACAACTTCTGGAAGATTTCGTACGCAAAGAAGCCAGATAAAGTGCCTGAAAACTGGCGACGGATAATGGCTCATATCGGGCTTGAAACGACCGAAGAGAATCTGTTAAAATTTATGTTCTGTTTGGAAAGTGCCTATTCTTTGTTCACACGGTTAATTCTGGCGAAAGCATGTGAGGATTACAAATTGCCATACATTGAGTTTTCAAAATTCATTAAGACTGAAATTGAGAGGACTTCTTACAGGGGCGACATTACGCTCTTAGCATGGGCAATAACCACGAAGAATCTAATTGAGAGCATGAAGCAGAAGCTTGTGAAATCCGTCTTCGAGGGCGATATATTCTACTGGTGGGAAGACAGTTATAGTGAATTGAAACCCGGTGCTGCTCTTTACAGTCCACAGTATGAGAAGCAAAAAGCGCGCTTTGGCGAAGCCCTTGCTGAGATCATATTAACGCTCTACAAGTTCGATTTTTCTGAGATTGTTGGTGACCCGCTCGGAACACTCTACCAGCACTATTTCGATAAGGAGACCAGAAAGGCACTGGGAGAATTTTATACGCCGAAAGAGGTGGTTGAGTACATACTCGATGCTGTTGGCTATGAAGGGCGAGGTGTTATTGGCAAGCGTTTGTTAGACCCTGCATGTGGCTCCGGTACGTTTTTGGTAGAAGCGTTAAGGAGATACCTGAAAGCGTCAGAAGAAATAGCAGAGGAAAAGGGCTGGCCGGCGATTTTAAAAGAGCTCTGTGACGAATTCCGCATTGCAGGTTTTGATATTCACCCTTTTGCTACCTTCATGGCGCAGATGCAGTTCATGCTCGTCTTGATTCCGGCATATAAGAAAGCGATGGATGAAGACCCGCATTTTGTCTTGAATCGCCTGCCTATTTTCAGAACGGACTCTCTGGTTGACGAAACGAAAGGAGAATCGATGAAAGTAACTATCGAGACTTTCGAGGATGGTATTCGATATATCGTAATTGATACGAGCTTGCCGGTTGAAGGCGGGAACATGAAGATAAAAATGCCGTATTATAAAGACGTATTCGCAAGAACAGATTTGTTAAACGTTCAGGAATATTTTGCTGCACTTCAAGCGGTTTTTGACACTGTAAAAGAGTCGGCATGGCAGGAGAAATATGTAGTTGATAGAGCGAAGCTGGAACGGAATTTCAAGCTGTATCTTGAAGATAAGGATTGGGACAACTTGGTATCTTTCTTTATGTCTTATGCTGAGCACTTCTTGCTGAAGTTCAAGGAACTTAAAGAGACTTTCGGTGACGGTAAGCTGATAAAGTCCGTTGAGGACTTGATGCTTGCTGCTATTCTGAAAAATTATGTGAAATATGATTTTGTGGTTGGGAATCCGCCGTATGTGAGGGTGCATAGACTTGAAAAAGATGCTAAGAGGCAATACGAAGAAGTATATAGATCTGCTACTGGTAGATATGATTTATATGTCCTTTTTACCGAAAGGGGGGTTACGTGGTTAAATAATAATGGAAACTTGGGGTATATAATCTCCAGCATGTTCACTAACAGAGGGTATGGAAAAGAATTGAGAGGTTTTCTTTCACAACAAACATCTGTTCGAGAATTCATTGATTTTGGAATAAGTGGGGTCTTCCCGGACCTAGCAAATTATCCCTGTATTCTCACTTTAACACTAGGGCAAGATAAAAAGAGCAAAATTAAATGTGTGAGAGTGGCTCCCCATCCTACCACTAATGTAATATCCGAAATACGAGAAAATATAGAAAGAGAAGAATATACTTCAGAATCAATTGATATTTTTGCAATAGAACAATCAGAACTAAGTAGCGAAAATTGGGTGTTTATCCCGGAAAAAGAGCGTCACGTGTTCTATAAAATAAAAGTGAACAATCCACCTTTAAAGACATTTTACAAAAACAGAGCACCGATTAAAACGAATAAAGACGAAGTCTTCATTGTTGATGAGGAAGATGTATCAAAGTACAAGCTAGAAAATGAGATACTTAAACCAAAAATTAAAGGAAAGGAAGAGATTGACAAATGGAATCTAAAATGGGACGGAAAATACGTGATATACCCATACGTACTGAAAAATGGGAGAACTTCGCCGGTAAATATTGATGATTACCCAAACGTCAAGAAATACTTGCAGGATAATATTTCTACGTTAGAAATTAGGAATAAGGAGCGATATTTCAAAGACTCGGGAAAAGAATGGTTTGAACTATGGAATCAGCGAAATCCTGAATGGTATGAGAATCCTAAAATAATTTATGCGGAAATTTCGCCTACTAATTGTTTTGTTTTGGATCATGAAAAATTTTATTGTGTGGGAAAGTCATATACACTCTTACTTGGTATATCCGAAGACCGAAATCGGCATATATATCTTAACGCCATTCTGAATTCTAAAGGATTGGAATTTTACTTTAAGCATATAGCACCAATAAAACAGGGAAGAAATTACGAATATATTAAAGGTGTTGAGAACCTCCCAATCCACTTTCCACAGACAAAACCCGAGGAGGGCCTCGCAGACGAAATAACGAAGAAAGTCACGCAAATCTTAGAACAAATAAAACTCAAGCAGCAAATCGAGAACTTCCCGGACGAATACATTCAAGAATACCGTAGTAGAGGCGAGGAGTTCGGCTCCACAAACATCACTTTCAAATCCAATCACAAGGCGATTGAGCCCGTAATAGAAGAAGACACCGCCAGTATAGGCCACAACATCGTTTTTGGCAAAAGAGAAAGGCCCGTTTTTGTTGATTCCGTAGCAAAAGCAAATTACGTTGTTACCGCGCTAAAAGGAACGAGAGCAAAGAAAGACGAGAAGAAACAACTTCTCATTCCAAAGAGCGATGCAATTGTAGAAGAGATTCTGAAAAAATTGGAAAGCGATAAAGCACAGATAAAATCACCTTCTGTTGCAGAACTCGAGGACAAGATAAACGAGCTTGTTTACACGCTGTACGGGTTAAACGAAAAGGATGTAGAGGTTATAGATGTTTTTTTGAGGCGGTTTTAGCATTTGGTATCTGCTCGGTCAAACCATAAAACCATAATCGAGTGCACTCCCGTAAGCAACAGAATAAGGAGTTACCAGCAAAGAACCAATAAATAATGAATTCATTTAACGTGTATTTTCCCTTTTCTACACCCAAAGGGATGATCATATATTTACCTTTTTCTATTCGCTCAATCCATTCCTTCTTCTCCAATCGTGAAAGAATTACCCATAACACCTCTTTTTGGATATTTGTCGTACTTAAGACATTCTCAATAGTGAAAACCTTTTTTTGCCAGTTCTTCAAGTATGCTAATTCTCATTCTTATGCACTATCCTTAACAGCTAATTTTGTTATTGTTGGTGTATGTAATCGAGAAAAACTTCTCACTTCTTTTTGTTATTTTTCATTGTCAAACTAATCAAAAGTTCCTACTCGGGGAATTTCTCCACTATAAAGGTAATAGGGCAACGCCATCGGAGAGCGGTATACGGGAAATCAGTACGTTTTGTTCGATGAGGGGACGGGGGTCGTAAGACCGCCTCCTACTCTGCGGACTGCGACATAGCTAATCCTGCGTATCCTTGTGCAGTATAGCAGGTATTTTTCACGATAAATGAATGGTTGATTTACACCATTTATATGAGCTATTAAAGGCTCTGGGAATAGAATTTCTCATCCATTGCTATGATACACGCTAAAAGCTCGCGATTGACAATTTCACCTTTTGCATAACTTGCTGAAATGTCCAGTAAATCTTTTTCCTTCCCTAATTTTTTATATACTGCAACCGCTGCTCGTCTCACACCCTAATCAGGGTCATTGAGCATGGATTTTACGTCTGGCATGTCTTCAGCGGTGCCTAATTTCGCATACGCAGCAACCGCCGCTTGTCTCACATTTTCATCAGGGTCATTGAGCATGGATTTTACTTCTGGCAGGTCGTCATGGGTGCCTAATTTCTCATACACAGCAACCGCAAATTCTCTCACAAGCATATCAGGGTCATTAAGCAGGGA
>QBUN01000193.1 GCA_013180565.1 Candidatus Methanophaga sp. GoMg3.2
ATATGACGAGTGGTGAGATAACGGTTAAGGGTACGGTGCAGGATATGATGCCTTCGTTTAAGCTGGAGGGTACTGAATCAATAGACGGTGCGGAATACAAGAAATATAGTGGCGATCTTGCAATGACTGCGAAGAAGGCAAAAGGAACACTGTACGTTAAGTGAGTGAGGGGGGTGTAAACCCTCTTTTTATTTTTTTAAGACCACAAGATTACACAGATTCTCACGAGATTTTACAGTTGCCCTTAAAGTATATATAGGGTTAATAACATGATTATTTTATGGAAATAAATGTAAATCAACCCATATTAAATGAGCATCCGAGTGCAAAGGCACTAATTTCTCTATTAAAAGAGAACAGCGATGAGCTGGCTTTAACGGAAGCAATAGTTTATCATAATTTCCCTTTATATGTAGATAGTGATTTCTCTAAAAAAAATCCTGATGTGATGATAGTAAGTAAAAATCACGGGATTATAATATTTAAATGCTTAGATCAATCAAAGCGGACATTAAATCCAGAATTGATTGAAGAAATAATAGCTGATTTTGAACAGGTGTATTTTTTACTATTTTCCAAGTTAATAAAAAGTAAACTTCTAAGAAAGGGTCCTACTCTTAGTGTAAGGATAAAACCTGCTCTGTACATTCATGAATACAATGAACAAATTAAAACGGAATGGGATGAACTGGCAATTGTAAATAACTCTGCGGATTTAAGAAAATTGATTGGAGATTTTAAACTTGATAGTCCATTAAGTGAAAATGTCGTTAAAGAAATTTTGTCTATCATAGAAGGTTCTCATGCTATAAGAAAAACAAAAAAAAGGCCAGTTAAAGTTTCAGGAAAGGATACTAAAGGAGGAATACTCGGGAAAATAGAGTCAGAAATAGCAACTTTCGATTTGAAACAGAAAAGAGCTGCGATACACATTATTGATGGCCCGCAAAGAGTACGAGGGTTAGCAGGATCCGGTAAAACAATTGTGCTAGCCATGAAGGCTGCTCGAATCCATTCAGAGGACCCGGATGCACGTATTCTCTACACCTACTGGACAAAACAATTGCATGATTATGTGAAGAGGTTAATAACCCGGTTTTACAGGGAATTCGCTGACGTAGATCCAGATTGGACTAAAATTGACATTATGCACGCATGGGGTGGCAAGAATCTAAACGGGGTGTATTATAACACTTGTATTGATAACGAAGTTCCTCCACTTACTTTTGGTGATGTTAAATCGTATGGAAAGAAAGCCTTTGACCAGGTCTGCAAAGACTTGGAAAAGAACAATCTGAAGAAATCCTATGACTATAGCATTTTAGACGAAGGTCAAGATTTCGAAACTTTCTTTTATCGTCTTTGTCGCAAGATAACACAAAATGACAGGGTAATCTGGGGATATGATGAGTGTCAAAATATTTTTAATATGGAGATTCAAGATACAATAAAAACGTTTGGTAAAAAACCGTCAGGTGAGCCATACATAGATTTTTCAAAACCCTCTACGGAGGAGGGGCAAGATATGATTTTACATAAATGTTACAGAAATCCACGTACCATTTTGGTTGCTGGAATGGCTTTAGGGTTAGGTATTTACAGTGATAAGATAATTCAAATGCCTGAGAACAAAGAACACTGGGAAGACCTTGGTTTTAAGATATTAGAGGGAGGCTATAATACGGGCGACCACATGGTAATTAGTCGACCAGAAGAAAATAGCCCATTAATAAAAAATCAATTACTGGCTAAGGATAACAGCGCTATTAAATGGAAGATATTTGATAAATTTGGTGAAGAATGTCAGTTCGTTGTGGACAATATTATAAAAGATTTAAATGAAGAACTTCTACCAGAAGATATTATAGTTATATCTTTGGACGATTTTGAAGCACGAATTTATTTTAGCACAATATCTAAGAAACTAAATGATGTAGGTATTAAAACATTTAATTTGTTAGAGGCGCCTTCAAACACTACCGATTTCATGGTTGAAGATTATATCACATTAACAACGGTATATCGAGCTAAAGGAAATGAAGCGGGTAGTGTTTATATCGTTGGTGTAGATAAGATTTTCGACAATAAACATTCAATAATTTCGAGAAATAAGTTATTTACAGCAATTACGAGAGCTAATGCTTGGGCAACCATTACTGGCACTGGCAAGAGCGCATTAGAATTTGAAAAAGAGATTAAAAAAGTCATTGATAATGATTATCAATTGGTTTTTGAGATGCCTGATTTAAAAGATATAAGGATTTTACAGCAAGATTTAACAAGAAAACGTGTTAAATCTAACAAATTAAGAAGATATATAGAGAGCAAAGCTTCTGAATTGGGGATGAATGAAGATGACTTAAATGACTTATTACAGGGATTATCAAGAAAAAAAGCGTAAATGGAATATAAGGATTTTAATATTTCCCGAGAACATGCAAAACGTTTGCTAAATAAGTATGATTTACTCAAAAGTGCTGATTTTTATAAAAAGCCAATATCGAAGGATTTTATTAGAGTAGATAGAGAAAAAGATTTTTTTAACGCATATTTGACTGCGCTGAAAAATTTTGATTATCATTTTTTTACTTTTTGATGAATCTTTCCTTCAATTTGAATATAACCAGAATTCTACTGATAATGTTACATTAAGATATGCATACTATCAATTTCCATATGATTTTCCAACATATAAAGGATATTTAATGGAGAAAGATTTGTCATTTAATGAAGTGGGTTACGGATACAAATATAAGTATGAACAAGCTTTAAGTGAAGCTCCCCAAAAAGATACTTTGGTATTGATTAGATACGACTACTCAGAGAGAGAGTATTCGCCGGGTGTACATAGTGTGTCACATTTTCATTTTGGTCATTCTAACTCAATAAGAATCCCTTCTTCAGTAATCATTACCCCCTTATTATTTATATTATTTGTCCTAAAGCAAGTTTATTCTGATCTATGGAAATCATTAATTGAAGAATCTAATTTTCATCGAATTTATAAATCCTCAAAGTCTAAATGTCAGAATATCAGGATATGTTTCTTTGACGATCTTGACAAAAATGAATTATACCTAAAATAAGATTGCCGATTAAACTGAGTAGGATTAAGGATATGAACCTGAAAAAAATCTCAATGGAAAAGGAATTAACAGGCAATAACCACCAGCAGATGTTATCCGCTGAAGAACCACCAACGACAAAACTTTTTTATCCCACTAACTCAACCCGGCAAGAAATATAGCATAAATTCAAAAATCACATACACGAAGAGTTGAAATTAGGCTCTCTTGTTTCCTACGTAGGAAACAAAAATGACTGAAAGAAAATATAAAGGCGATACGTTCCACAATCAATGGCTGAGTTTCAGGATAAAGAAGAATCAGAAGGTGGATTACGAAGCTAAACACAAATATGAAGAATACCGAGAATATCAAATAATGGTTAAGGTGGTGGATGTATTTGGGAATGATACGAATAAGGTGGTGAGGGTGGGATGAATGAGGGAAATGATTCCGACGGGAGAACAAACTAAAATCAATTATTGACACAGATTAACGTTGATTAACACAGAAAAAATTAAATCCGTGTAAATCTGCGTCCTAAATAGGTAGAAGTTATACTTTATATAGAATGAAAAATAACAAAAAGAAGTGAGAAGTTTCTCTCAATCACATACACCAACAATAACAAAATTAGCTGTTAAGGATAGTACATAAGAATGAGAATTAGCATACTTGAAGAACTGGCAAAAAAGGTTTTTCTCTATTGAGAATGTCTCAAGTACGGCAAATATCCAAAAAGAGGTGTTATGGGTAATTCTTTCACGACTGGAGAAGAAGGGATGGATTGAACGCATAGAAAAAGGGAAATATATGATCATCCCGCTGGGTGCAGAAAAGGGAAAATACACGTTAAATGGATAAATTAGAACTTCAAGAGCGATTATTAAAAGGTAAAAATCATGACAAAATTCCGATCTCTAGAGCCTCGCTTGGTAGCCTTGACATAGACCATTTTAGAACGTTTCTGAAAAAGTATTTAGC
>QBUN01000404.1 GCA_013180565.1 Candidatus Methanophaga sp. GoMg3.2
CAGATTAACGCAGAAGAAATTAAATCCGTGTAAATCTGCGTCCTAAATTAAATTTGTAGGTAGAAGTTATAGGTTATATACAATTAGAAAACTATAAATGACCATCGAAGAGGAGATCAAGAATGTAGAGGACGAAATATGGAAAACACCTTATAATAAGGCAACTTCTCATCATGTCGGGCGGCTAAAAGCGAAACTCGCTAGACTAAAGGATGAACTGCAAAAACGGGCAACTGCAAAATCATCAAGCAAAGGAAAAGGCTATTTCGTAAAAAAATCGGGTCATGCTACTATCGTGCTGGTGGGGTTCCCTTCGGTTGGTAAGTCAACGCTGCTCAACAGTCTTACCGGTACCTGCGCCGAGGTGGCTGCCTATGAATTCACTACCCTCTATGTTATCCCCGGTACACTCATATACAAAGGGGCACAATTGCAATTCCTTGATGTCCCTGGGCTCATCCAGGGCGCAGCAGCAGGACGAGGACATGGCAAAGAGGTTATTTCGGTGATGCGAAACGCTGATCTAATACTCATCCTTGTAGATGTATTCCAGCAGCAGCAATATGATATACTACTAAAAGAGTTATATGATGCAGGCATTCGAATTAATGCGAACCCGCCATTTGTAGCCATACGCAAAGCGAGTAGAGGTGGAATTATAATAAACCGCACAGTAGATCTCGATTATGATGATAAAGTAATCCGAGCAGTATTAGCCGAATACCGAATACACAATGGGGAAGTACTTATACGAGAACGCATAACAATCGATGAACTCATTGATGCTGTTCTCGGAAACCGTAAATACGTACCTGCACTTACAGTAATAAACAAGACGGATCTGGCAGATTCAGAGACGCTTCTGACGTGCATGGCTCGATTCCCGGATGCAGTCCCAATCTCTGCTGCAGTTGGCATAAACATGGATGTGCTAAAAGAGAAGATATACAACGAATTAGGCTTCATGCGTATTTATATGAAGCCGCCGGGTGCGTCTCCGGACATGGACAATCCATTGGTCATAAGAAGAGATTCTACGATTACTGATGTCTGTTCTACAATTCATCGCGATTTCATTGACCGGTTCCGATATGCACGCATCTGGGGCAAATCAGTGAAGTATGGGGGGCAGCGTGTGGGTCTTTCGCATGTGCTTGAAGAGGGGGATGTGTTGAGTTTTGTGATTCGGAAGCTTTAAATAAACCTTTCTTTCAAAAAGTTTTAAAAACCTTACCAAAGAAATATTATACTTTATATATGCTCTTTAAATAATAAGATTATAGTGTTAAAAGGCATGATCAAAAGAAATATGAGGGGAGTGCTTTTTTGCCTGTTGGCTCTGCTGGTCCTGTTTTCATCTACGAATAACGTCTTCGCAGATGATGTAGATGACCTGTTAAGCAAGTGCGAAATTGCACCCAATCCAAAACCTTCTGCGATGGTGTATGAATACGAACTCAGTCCGGAGACTTTAATGCCCGGCGATGTAGGTGTGCTTACAATAACGCTTAAGAATATGCAAGATAAGCCAATAGAAAAGGATGTAGATATAAAAAGCGATATAAAAGGTACTTCAGGTTACACTATAGACATTGACGCTGAGACACGGTTCACAATGGACGCATACATAAAAGAAGCTCATATCGTTGCGCGCGCATTTGAAGTCGAGAATAGGTATACCCCTGCCGGTGTAATAGGTCCGAACGAAAAAATTAACCTGCCATTTAAGATAACAGCGCCGTTGAAAGAAGGGATATATATGCTAAAGTTCGTTGCGGACATCGAGGATATGGCAGGTAAAAGGAGCAAAGGCATCCATTATTTTATACCTGTAGTGGTTACGGGCACCGTGAACATATTGCCGCAGGAAGTATCTGAGAACGAAGTCAGGTTAGAGGTGATAAATGAAGGGCTATCGGATGTTACCTGTGTCTATATTGTCGCCGTGGTTTCAAATGCAACGGGAATAGAAAATCCGCCGGAAAGGATGTATTTGGGCAATATAAAGTCAGGTGAGTCTGCCATTGCTGCGTTTGAAGTAAATAAAGAGGAGATGAGCAGAGCGGTTTTCAAGGCGGTTTTTAAGCATGGGATAAACAAACATGAATCAAATCAGGTATGCGTGATAATGCCATCTTCTAGAGAGGAGAGAGAAAAAGGGGAAACAATATTGAAAGAGCAATCTTTTAGCACTCCAACGCCAACTCACGCATCATCTTCCGGTTCGACACAACCATTAAGAATATCTGGATTTGTTGCTGCTATTGCATTTGCCGGACTGTTTGTGGTAACATTGGCTTTGGCACGGGAGAGAAGAAGGGGCGGTAGCGGTGAGAACTGAGACTATAATATCTGAGCATCTATTAGCGGCCAGCATACTCGCCCATTTCCGCCAGGAAAGCGTTGGCATGCTCGCTCAAGCCATCCGTCTGTTCGTTCATTTTGTCAAGGGTGTTGATGGCACCGGCAACTAACATACGCAAAACCTGATAGTTCTCATCCCATGATAATAACCGCTTCAGGTTTTCCTTCCCTATTTCGTGATACCATTCATCATGACGCCAGATGAGAATTGCACCCAAGATGCTAACGGCCTCCTCTAACTTCAGGTCCTCTAATTGAGATAGTTTGAATAGCAATTCCTCTATAATGAACCCAAAGGGATCCTTGACGGCAGGTAAATCATCCAACGATAAAGTGACATGTTTCATAATCGCTGGCAGAGCCATAAATAGCTCTGATGTGCGCACACGTCCATGGAAATATGCAATGATAGTCCCTTTCGGAGTCGCAGCGTAGATTTCCGCACCCCGCTTTCCTTCGCCTATCTTGTGTACGACATGAGCATTCACCATTTTTGGGAGATTCCTCAGAACTGTTGGATAAGGTATGGCAGTACCTTTTGCTATAGCATACTTGCTGGCCTGTCCGCTCTTGATAAGGAATTCGAGAATAGCATCCGTGTATTCAGATCGCGCTATTTTCATGATATGTCCTTTTAGTAGTGAATATGAACATAAAAGGATATGTTTATATAGGCATTTTAGCTACTTACTGGTAGACATGGTCAGACTAAGCGTGAAGAAGGTTCTGTTGATTGTGGTTTGTCTAGTAATTATCGGCACGAGTTTTGCTCTGCTTATGCAACAACCGGAATCGCAAGGGCCAGTTAGGGTGGTCATGGGCCCCTTTTTCGCTCATTACATACTCTGTTATCCGCTGGATCACGAGTTTGTAAAACCTACGATTGGAGTGGAAATAGAGAAGACGCTCAACTTCAATGAACACCTGATGGCAGGTGGTGGAGATATGGGAGAGATGTCAACTGCCGCTTTCGCTATCGCTTATGACAAGGGCATTCCATTGAAGACTGTGCGTATTTTCGTCGCCCATCACGGTCTGGAAAGTGGAGAAGGTGTAGCCAGAGTATTCGCGAGGAATGAGAGTGACATTCATATGCCAGAAGACCTTGTGGGGAAGAAAGTGGGTGTTCCAGGTCTTAAAACCACCACCACAACCATTTTCTTGGAGATGCTGAAGCGGAAATATGGTATAGAAGAAGAGGAGCTAGAACTCATAGATAAAGCACCCCCTATGCTCCCTACGCTCTTAGATAAGGGCGATATCGATGCCGCTTTAATGCTCGGCGATGTATCCGTAAAGACATATTATAGCAATAAATACAGAGATGTGTGGAATGTGGATGAGGCATTCAAGCAGGAGTATGGTGAATATCCACCTGCTTCACTGCTCGTAGTCAATGCCGAGTTCTTTGAGAAGCACAAAGACCGGGCAGAAGACGCAATAGACACGCTCATACAGTCGAAGTCTTATGGTGAGGCGCATATAGAAGAGATATGTGAGTGGTATGCCAAGAAATTCGGTGGCGATGCGGAATATTACAAGAATGCTTACTATAATCATTATGCTATATTCCTCACACCAATCACAGATGAAAACCGAGAGGCTGTTATGACCATCTTCGAGTTTACAAAAGATCGAGGGATCATAACAGAAGTCCCAGACCCAGCGAATGCATTTGTAAGTATATAACTGATTGACGATGAGAGCAAAAATATTTTATTCTGTTTTCGCCATATCTGCCTTTTTGGTTCTCTGGTTTGTCATTTCAGGATATTACAATTCGCCATTGTTCCCGGGTCCGATAGAGACGGTATACGCATTCTTTTCTATCTTAGCTACACAAGATGGCTGGTATCAGATTGGGGTGACCTGCTACCGTGTCTTCGTTGGGACTCTTTTTGGCTCTTGTGTAGGCGCTCTGTGTGGTATATTACCGAGATACAGCAAGATGGCCGAATACGCCGTCAAGTCGGTGGTTTATCCGTTATTTGAATCCATTCCTTCGCTCTGTTGGGTTCTAATCTTTGTTGTCTGGTTTGGACTCTCAGATATGACACCCATATTGGCAATTACCGCTGCGGTCATCCCGTTCTTCATAATAAATATATGGGAGGGCGTAAAAGAGCTGGACGAAAGTATAATTGAGATGGCGCATACATGCACAAGAAATCGGCTGCGAATATTGCGAAAGGTAATAATGCCTATGCTTTACCCTTATGCCTTCTCTGCATTTAAGACCTCATTTGAAGTTGCGTGGAAGGTAGTTATACTAGGCGAGGTCTTTGGTGCTGCGTGTGGGATAGGTTACATGCTATGGGTCTCATATGAAGTCTATGCGATAGAGTATGTATTTGCATGGACACTCTGCTGTGCAATGATCATCATTGTGTTCGATTATGGTCTGTTCAACTACATAGACAGGAGGTATATGAGGCGATGGAAGAGGTGAAGGGAAAAGAAGTGTTAAGAATTGAGGGACTGCATAAGCGTTTTGGCGCTCTTGTTGTATTGGATGATGTCAGTTTCGATATATGCCAGGGCGAATTCATTTGCGCCTTGGGTCCTTCGGGCTGTGGCAAGACAACAATCCTTCGCATAATCGCTCAGCTTGCACACCTGGACGAAGGTAGAATTTTCATTCACGGTAATGAGCTAATAACAGAAGGTTACCTCGACGATCTAAGCGTAGTCTTCCAGGAGCCGAGACTGCTCTACTGGAGAACGGTGGAAGAGAATGTGAAACTCGCTCTTGAGTTAAAAAGGGGTAGAGTTAGCGATAGGGATGAAGCAGTTGTGAAAAAGGCACTTTCGATGGTAGGACTGTCGGATTTCGGAGATGCATTTCCGCAGGAGTTAAGTGGCGGAATGAAACAGAGGGCTGCACTTGCAAGAGCGCTAGTAACCGAGCCGAGCATATTACTTATGGATGAGCCCCTTACCGGCTTGGACTTACGAACACGAGAGGAGTTGCAGGATGAGATACTGCGGATATGGAAAGAGAGGGATATGACCGCTATTTTCGTTACTCATGACCCGCTGGAAGCGATTTACATGGCAGATCGCATAATTGTGCTATCCGACCGTCCGACAAAGGTAAAGGAAGTGCTGAAAGTGTCACTTAATAGACCACGAAACCGCGATGACAAACGAATTAAGGAATTAGAGAAGTATATAAGAGAACTTTTCGGTTATAAAAAATTAAAATAATATGAAAATCGTAAAGCGGAAGATAAAGGGGGGCCGGAAGCCCACCGGTGAAATAGCTCTGGTTCCTGAGTCGTTAGACGACTTATGGCATCTCAAGCATGTGATAGAAGGCGGTGACCTTGTCTATTCTCTTACATATAGGCGGATAGACGCTGCGACTGATAAGGTCAGACCAGACAAAATAGAAAAGAAACCGATTAGGTTGGGCATGAGGGTAGAAAGAGTAGAATTCCATAAATTCTCTCGCCGGTTGCGTATAAAAGGCGTAATTGAGGAAGGGCTGGATACCGAGTTGGGCTCTTATCATACCTTTAACATCGAGCCCGGTGTACAGCTTTCCATCTTGAAGGACTGGAAAGAGCATCAGTTGAAGCGGTTGCGAGAGGCGGAGAAAGCCGTTGACTCGCCGGACGTAATAATAGCTACAATAGAGGACGGGGAAGCAGTTGCCGGTATAGTACGGCAATATGGAGTGGATGAGCTCTTTTCCGTTCGATATGGTTCTGGTAAAGGTGATGGTGGCAGTAACAAGACGGTTTTCTTCGAGGACGTGTTGAAGCACTTGAAGAACTCGTTTCTGGCATTAGATACGGAAGCAATAATCATTGCGGGTCCGGGCTTCATAAAGGACGATTTCTTATCGTTCATGAAGGCTAAAGATCGTGAATTAGCGACACGAGTAAGAATTGTGCCGACATCTTCAATTGGTGTGTCTGGGTTCATAGAAGTATTGAAAAGGGGCGCGGTGGAACAGCTAAGAAAAGAGGAGCGGCTGACACGGGAAGTTGCCCTGATGGACCAGTTAATGGCGGAGATAAGCAAAGAGGAGGGAGGAAAGGCGGTGTATGGATATGAAGAAGTAAAAAAGGCGTTGGAATATGGCGCAATAGAGTCCCTTATGGTCTGCGATGAGAAGCTTATGGTGCCTGAGATGGTGGAGGAAGAAGGGCCGGGGGAGAGGGGCAAAGGGCTAAAGGCTAAGGGCGAAGGGAGAGAGGAGATAGAAATGTTGCTTGAGAGGGTGGAACGGGAAAGAGGGAAAATAGTGGTGTTCAGTACAGAGTTTGAGCCGGGGAAGAGGCTTAAAGGGCTGGGGGGGGGTTGCTGCACTGTTGAGGTTTCCGATTTAACGAGAAAAGAAATGATGGGGCGATACCGGATGTCCGTGCGGACATTTTTAAGAGATTTTCAGAATGCGCGAGCAAACGTATTTTATTAGTAGAAACGAGTACTATAAAATAGAGAATATGAGAAGCGATATAGAATCCCAAATACAAACTGCAATAGCCATAATAAAACGCGGTGGCACCATTGTCTACCCAACAGAGACATTATACGGCTTAGGCGCCGATGCGTTATCAGAAACAGCAGTACGGGAAGTGTATAAAATAAAACGTAGAGATGTTTCACAGCCCATCTCCATCGCGGTTTCATCATTCGAGATGCTGCACAAAGTCGCCTATACAGATCCCGGAATATCAGAAATCCTTTCCGCGCTGCTTCCAGGACCGGTTACGGTATTGTTGAAGAAGAAAGAAATTGTGCCCGCACTTTTAACTGCAGAATCCGACGTTCTTGGCGTCCGATTCCCGGATAATGAAATTGCAACCCGGATAATAGAAGAGACAGGCCCCATAACTGCAACAAGTGCGAATGTATCCGGTAGAACTCCACCGACATGCGTAGAAGAAGTGGAACTAGAATTTTTAGTAGATATTATTATACATGGTACTAAGTGTAAGTATAGTATGCCGTCTACCGTGGTGGACATGACGACGGCGAATGAAGGAAAGGCGAAGATAAAAATAAAAAGGAGAGGCGCAAGTTATGATAGAGTATTGCACGTCCTGCGGAGTAAAATTACAGGAGAAGGGCTTTACAGTTTTCCCCTGCCCTAAATGTGGAAAAGTAGAGATAGGAAGATGTGCTAAGTGTAGGAAGCAAAGTAATTTATACACGTGTGAAGAATGTGGTTTTGTAGGACCGTAGAAAATGAGATGGCAAGGAAAATCAAGACGGAAATGTTCGGGCGGTAGACTTCATCGTCACCGCAAAAAGCGAGCGTATGAGGCTGGCCGGCCGCCAGCAGATACTACTATTGGCGAGACACGAAGAAGGAAGATCGTAGCAAGAGGAGGCAGTGTGAAAATGCGGTTGCTCAGATGTGAATTTGCAAATGTTACAGACTTGAAAAGTGGAACCACAAAAGAGGCTAAGATAATAACGGTGAAGAAGAATCTTGCAAATCCGTTCTTCGCAAGGCGAAATATAACCACAAAAGGGGCCGTTATAGAGACAGAACTTGGTGATGCGGTAGTTACCAACAGACCCGGTCAGGACGGAATAGTGAATGCGAAGTTGATTTGATTTCTTTTGTTTTCTTTTATTTTCTTTTCTCTTGATGGCAGATTAAAAGTGTCTGGAATAACACAAGATGTATAAAGTAGTAGGTACAATCTCAGGCGAAGTGGGTCTGCACGAATTCGATTTTATCGTTACTGGTGATGTGAGGCGAAACGAGTACATAAAAATCTGGAGCGAATTGGATGGCTGGATATTGGGGCGAGTGCTGTCTATAGTGGATGCAAATAAGAAGATAGCGACTGCGGAGATTTTAGGCTATAAAGACGATAGAGGGTTTTTAAAGCAGCCGAAGAGCACTTTAGCACGCGATGTGAAGGTTTTCAATGCAGATCAAACGTTCATCATGGACTCCCTGGGACTGAAATCGGGTGGAATACACCTGGGTGCGCTAGAGGGGCGCAATATACCGGTGTATCTGAGAAAGGAGGAACTTATCCAGAAACATTGCAGCATATTGGCGAAGACAGGCAGTGGTAAATCATACACTTCGGGCGTGCTGATAGAGGAGCTCCTTGAAAAGAACGTTCCTTTGCTTATTATCGACCCTCATGGCGAATATCTATCGCTGAAATACGAGAACCAAAATGAAGATGAGCGGAAACAGTTGGAAAAGTTGGGTATCTCACCTAAAGGATACGCCTCTAAAGTCGTTGTTTATACACCCGCGAATTTCTCTATAAATCCAGAAGCTGATAAGTTATTCCGTATAGATGGGATAAATCTAAGCGTGAGTGAGTTATATGACTTGTTCCCACTATCGGATGCCCAATTGGGTGTTTTATACCAGTGTATAAATGATATAAAGGCGAAGAAGGAGTTTTATACTATTGAGGACATTATAAAGAAGGTAGTCGAGAGCAAAAGCAGTGCTAAGTGGAGAATGGTCCACTACCTGGAAAGGATCCGCGAGACAGGTATACTGTCCGACAGCCCCACGCGTATAGAAGACCTGGTAAAGGCGGGTCAAGCAGCAATAGTAGACATGAAAGGTGCAGATCCGAAATTACAGCAGTTGATCGTTTATCGTATCTGTAAAGAGGTATTCGAAGGGCGGAAGATGGATAAGATACCACCTTTTATGCTCGTTGTCGAGGAGGCACATAACTTCTGTCCTGAGCGCGGATTTGAAAAAGCAGTCAGCTCAAATATTATGCGTACTATCGCATCGGAAGGCCGGAAATTCGGGCTCGGTATGATGGTCATCTCACAAAGACCTGCTCGTGTGGATAAAAACGTCATTTCACAGTGTAATACGCAGATTATACTCCGTGTTACTAACGCTAATGACATCCGAGCGTTGAGCAAAGGCCTGGAATTCATGAGCAGTGAGATGGAGGAGGAAATTAAGCGAGTACCTCTAGGTGTTGCTCTGCTTTCGAGTCCGAGCATAGAGATGCCCATTCTTGTTGATGTGCGGCCGAGAAGAAGTGAGCACGGTGGTAGAGCTGCGGAGATGGTGACAAGCGAGAAGATAAAAACGGTATTACCGCGGGAAGAGCAAAACGCAGAGGAAAAAGAGGAAAAGAAGAGCATGCTTGCTAGGTTGTTGTTCGAATGAATAGTAATAAAGGGTGTTGAGAGAAATCAGAGGCACTTAAATTCGTTCCCAGTTAGAGAGTTTTATAAAGATTAGTGTATTATTTAGTGAATATGTTAGAGATGCAGAACCGGAAGTATACAAATGAAATAACGGCAGCCAACGCGGGCGAACGAGTAAGCGTAGCAGGTTGGGTGCATGAGAAGCGGGATTTAGGCGGCGTTTTCTTTCTTATTGTGCGTGACTTAAGTGGTTTTGCTCAGATTACACTACCCAAGAAGAAAGTAGAGCCGGAGCTGTTCGACCGCGTGAAAAGAGTCCCTCGTGAATCAGTGGTGGTGGTAGAGGGCGAAGTAAAGAGCGAGAAGAAGGCGCCGAATGGGTATGAAATAATACCACAGCAGATGGATGTGCTAAGCGAGGCATCACAGGTTTTGCCGCTGGATACCACGGGCAAAGTGGGTGCCGAGCTAGATACCCGGTTGGATGCGAGATTCATGGACCTGAGAACAGAGCGAACAAAGCATATCTTTATGATTCGTAGTTTGACGCTTAAAGCGATACGAACTTTCTTTGATGAACGAGGGCTTATAGAGATAAACACGCCAAAGATAGTAAGTGCCGCGACAGAAGGCGGTACCGCGCTATTCCCAATATCGTATTTCGAGCGCGAAGCGTTCTTAAATCAGAGCCCACAGCTTTACAAACAGATACTCATGGCTTCCGGTTTTGACCGCGTATATGAAATAGCGCCTATATTCCGCGCTGAGGAGCATGACACTACGAAGCACCTTAACGAAGCGACATCGGTGGATGTAGAACTCGCATTTGTGTCGGACAAGGAAGTAATGGCGCTATTAGAGGAGCTTATTGCGTTTGTATATTCAAAGGTTGTAGATTATCCGGGCTTAGCTAAACTGAATGTGAAGCTGGAAGTTCCGGCGATACCGTTCAGGCGTATAACATATGATGAAGCTATAGAACTACTTTCCGGTGAGGGGGAGCAGATAGAGTGGGGGGAAGACCTCGGCACTTCCGCTGAGCGTACCCTGGGTAAGATAATAGGCGAACTATATTTCATTACCGATTGGCCATGTGCGATAAAGCCTTTTTATGCACAGCCTGCGGCGGAAGGCATCTGCAATGCGTTTGACCTGATGCATCCGCGATTAGAGCTCTCTTCGGGCTCACAGCGTGTCCATTCGTACGAGTTATTGAAGCGGCAGATAGAAACAAAAGGGCTGAGTGCAGATAGTTTCGAGTTTTATCTTGACGCTTTTCGTTATGGTATGCCGCCGCATGCCGGCTGGGGTCTTGGCGTTGAAAGATTGTTAATGAGTATGCTAGAGGTAGAAAACATAAGGGATGTGGTGCTTTTTCCACGTGATCGGAGGCGGCTGGCGCCATAGTCACGGAATTAAGAATTACAAATTACGAATTGGGAATTAAGAAGGATTCGTTTGCATCTGTGTCTTTGGCATCATGATATTGCTCTACGGAAGGAAAAAACCAAAAAATTTATATATAGATTGTAACAGATTATTCAGCAGGGGTGAAAGAGGTATGGCAACTGAAGCTGAAACGGATGAAGAAGAAGTAAAAGAAGCAGAAGAAGTAAAAGAAGCAGAAGAGGTAAAAGAAGCAGAGAAGGCTAAGGATAAGCCGGGGACGAAAAAGATAGAGGCGACCCGACACCTGATGGAATCAATAAAAGATACGGTTGAAAAATCGCTTTTAGATAAGATAGAAGAGAAGGAGGTGGATGTGGTTCCGGAAGCGTTAGTGATAGGGGGCGGAATAGCAGGTATGTATGCAGCATTGGACATTGCAGATGCCGGGTTCAAGGTGCATCTGGTGGAAAGATTACCTTCCATTGGTGGACACATGGCACAGCTTGATAAGACGTTCCCAACACTTGATTGTTCTGCCTGTATTTTAACGCCCAGACTGGTGGATGTTGGAGTTAATCCGAACATAAACCTGATGAGTTGTTCAGAGGTAATAGGCGTGGAAGGCTCTGTGGGCAATTTCAAAGTGAAGGTAAAGAAGAATGCGAAATACGTTGATGAAACGATATGCACCGGCTGCATGATGTGCGAAGAAGCTTGTAGATTGAAAGGCAGGTTTCCAAACGAATTCGATTTAGGATTAATGAAGAGAGGACCAATCTATAGACCCTTCCCTTTTGCAATTCCCGCTGCTTATACCATAGATGGCGAGACTTGTTTGATGATAAAGAAGGGTAAATGTGGAAAAGCAACGCTTGAAAGCACGATAGAAGCAGTGAAAAAGCGAGAGAGAGGAGAAGAAATAACCAAAGATGAAGCTCCTCCCTGTGTTCTGGCATGTGGTCCAAACTGTATACATCATGATATGGAAGATGAGATAGTGGAGTTGAATGTTGGCGGGATTATAGTTGCAACTGGTTTTGATGTCATGGAGCCGGAGTGTATGCCGGAATACAAGTATGGCGTGTATCCAAACGTAGTACACGGATTGGAGTTTGAACGTTACTCATCTGCGAGTGGACCCACAATGGGCAGGATGCAGATAGCTGGTATGCCAGAGCCAAAAGATGCAGTATTCTTGTCTTGTGTTGGTTCGAGGAACTCGCAGACGGGGTACGAATACTGCTCTCGTGTATGTTGCATGTATTTAGCGAAACAGGCGCATTTGCTACAAGAGAAAGTTCCGGATTGCAACATAACAGTTTTATATCAAGATGTGCGGGCATTTGGTAAAGGATTTGAGGAGTTTTATGACAGAGTAAAAGGCGAAGGACTCAGTTATCGAAGGGGACTTGCATCTGAGATATACAAGAAACCGGGCAGTGATAGGGTCATAGTGAGAGCGGAAGACACAATGCTTGGCGAGCCTTATGAGCTCGAAGCAGACCTCATAGTTCTTGGCATAGGATTGAAACCAAGTGAGGGCAGTGAGAAGTTATTGGAAATGCTTGGTGTCTCGCTGACGTCCGATAATTTTGCAAAGGAGGCACATCCAAAGCTCAGACCTGTGGATACAGAGGTAGAAGGAGTTTTTGTTACCGGATGCGCTCAGGGGCCAAAAGATATTCCTGACAGCGTTGCACAAGCAAAGGCAGCGGCTGGTGCTGTTCTTGCTCTATTAGCCAGAGGAAAAGTGAAAATAAGACCTTCGGTAGCAGAGATAGATGAAGAGATGTGCATAGGGAGTAACTCGCTAATAGAGATGGCGGAGAAGATAGGAGCATAAAAAGGAGATAAAAAATGGCAGAAGAAGAATATGATTATACAAAGATCCCGATGGAGGGATATGTAGAAGGTGTCGCGGCTGGAGCACCGGAGGACGCGCCCAGGATCGGCGTTTATGTTTGCCATTGTGGGATAAACATAAAGATGGTATTGGATGTAGAGAAAATAATGAAGTATGCAGCGGCGTTACCAAATGTTGTTATTGCACGGCACTATATTTTTATGTGCTCGGACCCGGGACAAGATCTAATAAGGAAAGACATTGCAGCGGGTAGGGTCAACAGGGTGATAGTGGCTTCCTGTTCTCCGAGGATGCACGAGCCCACTTTCAGAAAGACCTGTTCTGATTCGGGACTGAACCCTTTTTACTACGAAATGGCGAACATAAGGGAACATTGCAGTTGGCCAAATATGGACTATCGGGAACTAGCGTTGGAGAAGGCGAAGGAATTGGTAAGTAGCGCGGTTGCGCGAAGTGCCCTATTGGAGTCAATAGAGGAGCGGGAAGTGGAAGTAACACCGGAAACGCTGGTGATTGGAGGCGGCGTAACCGGGATGTACGCAGCATTGGATATTGCGAATGGTGGATACAAGGTGCATCTGGTGGAGAAAGAGCCGTCTATTGGTGGACATGTAGCACAATTAAGCAGGTTTTTCCCCACTCTCGAACGTGCGACTTCTCTTTTGACGCCGCGAATGATAGAAGTGGGTGCGCATCCGAATATAAATCTAATGGATTATTCCGAGGTTGTAGAGATAGGAGGCTATATCGGGAATTATGACGTAAAGGTAAAGAGGAAGCCGCGATACATAGATTCGGAGAAATGCAAGGACTGCACCCCCTGTATAGAGGCATGTCCAGTGAAGGATATACCAGATGAATTCAACGAGGGATTGAGCACGAGAAGCGCCATATACCTGCCTTTCCCTTTTGCGGTTCCGCCTACTTATACAATAGATGCGGAAAATTGCTTGCTGCTAAAAGAGGGTAGGTGTGGTGATGCAACGCTGGAAACTATTAAAGACGGAAAAGCAGTACCACCTTGCATGGCGGCATGTCCGGGCGCAATAGACTTCGAGCAGAAAGAGGAGATCGAGGAGTTAACTGTTGGAACGGTAATAGTAGCAACGGGATATGACCTTGTGGACCCGCGAGTATCAGCGGAATACAAGTATGGTGTGTATCCAAATGTAATTACGAGTTTAGAGTTTGAGCGGCTATTAGCTCCGGGTGGTCCTACGGGTGGCAAGATAGAGCTAAACGGAAAAGAGCCGAAGGACATTATCTTTATAAGTTGTGTCGGGTCAAGGAATAAGCAAGTGGGTAATGAATACTGCTCAAGGGTATGCTGCATGTACCTGGCGAAACAGGCGTACTTAGCAAAAGAGCAACTACCGGATGCGAACGTAACAGTGACTTTCCAGGACATAAGAGCGTTTGGGAAAGGTTTTGAGGAGTTTTATGGCGATGTAAAGCAGAGTGGTGTTTTGTATATGAGAGGACTCCCCGGGGAGATATATAAGAAACCGGGCAGTGACCGAGTGGTAATACGTGCCGAGAATACGCTGCTTGGCGAGCCATATGAGACGGAAGCGGACCTCGTGGTGCTTGGTATGGGTCTGAAGCCCAACCAGGGCGTGGAGAGCATAATAGATATGCTAAAGTTATCTAAATCTGTTGATGGATTCTTGATGGAGGCACATCCAAAACTAAGACCGGTGGATACCGCAACAGATGGTATTTTTATTGCGGGATGCTGTGCGAGTCCGAAAGATATAACAGATAGTATAGCACAGGGCAAAGCGACAGCTTCTGGTTCACTACTATATTTGGTACAATTAAAGGCGAAGATAGAACCAGCGATTTCGCAGATAAACGAAGAGATTTGCATAGGATGCGGGACTTGTGCAGAGGTCTGCCCGTACGGTGCACTTGAGCTTGACGAGGTGATGCAGGTGATGACGGTTAATGAAGCGGTTTGTAAGGGCTGTGGTGGCTGTAATTCCGTATGTCCTTCGGGAGCGGCGACGATGAAGCATTACCGCGACAGACAGGTATACGCACAGCTAGAAGCGTTGACGGAACGAGGCCTGCAAATTGTTGAGCTTGATAGTGTTGTAGAGACTGTGGAAGCACCTGCTGGTGAGGCTCCTGAACCGGAAGAAGGTGCGAGTGCAGAAGCGGAACCGGTCACGGAGTGAAGTTTAAAACTTCACTCATTTTTCTTATTTTTTTGCTTTTATCTCCCTTTACGGACTGCCCCACAATCACCCAACAACCAATAGAAATTATACAATAGTACAAAAATCTAAAAAACCGCTTCCTTTCTAACGGAATGCACATTTATAGCCAGACTTTTCTCAAATTGCGAAAATACCACTTAGAAGAATGCGTATCTTAGTTCTAACCGAAATTAAACCGAAAGGTTTTTATTATGGCATGCACAACTATTCTTTAGTTATAAAAACGAGGTGATTGTAACGGATGGCGATACGAAGCGATAAAATAGGGCAATCTTGGCTATTGCCCCTTGCTGTTAGTGAACTCATACCAGAAGATCATATTTGCAACTTGGTTGAGGTAGTTGTGGATAACATGGACGTTGGAGAAATCGAACAGAAGTACAGTTCTGGACCGGGGAATCCTGCATATTCACGGCGGATGTTGCTAAGAATAGTGATAATGGCGTCTGCTGATGCCATTTGGTCTTCGAGAAAGATAGCAAAGCTAGCTCATGAGAACGTAGTGTATATGTATCTAACAGGGCATGAGAAGCCTGATTTCCGAACGATATGCAATTTTAAAAAGGAGTGTGAAGGACTAATTGAAACAGCGTTCAAGGAAACCGTCACGATTGCTAAAGCATTAGGAATACTCAACTTAGAGCACATATCAACCGATGGTACCAAGATGAAAGCAAATGCTTCAAACAATTACACGCTGAGTAAGGAAGAGATAGAGAGGATAAGAAGAATAATAGCGAGAGGGATTGCGATAGATAAAGAGGAGGACAAGCTCTATGGAGATAAGAGAGGTGACGAGCTGCCACCCGAACTCAATACGCAGGAGAAGACTCGTGAGAAGATAAAGGAGATTGAAGAATCTTCCGGCCAGAAAATGAAGGCGCGGCGAAGAAAATTATCGTGCAGCATGTGCTTGGTGATGAAAAAGATAAGGCGGCAATAATGAAAAAGCTCGATAAGGCCGAGGAAGAGCTTACAAAGAGTGGACAAGGTGTCGTCAGCATAACCGACCCTGAATCTCGATTTATGGAGAACAAGAAGAAACGTAAAGAGTTATCATACAACCCTCAGATAACGGTAGACCACGGTTCTGGGATAGTTCTTGCTAATGACGTTACTCAGGACTGTACTGACCATTACCAGTTGCAACCGCAGCTAGAAATGACGGTTGAGAACATAGATGGCTTGCCTGAATGGACAAAGGTGAGTATGGATAATGGCTACTTCAACGGCCCCAACCTGCGGTATTTGGAGGAGAAAGAGGTGGATGGTTATATTCCAGACAGCAAGCAGGCTCAAGAGATGAATGGTAAGAAGGTAAAAGACGGTCCTTATTCGAAGGACAAGTTTGTGTATGATGAAGTGAATGACCAATTTATATGCCCTAATGGCGAGATACTCACTAGAAAGGGGGCGTATGAGTATAAAGGCAAGCTACAGTACTCCTACTATGGTGCGAACTGTGGGGAATGTCCTTTCAGGGAGGAATGTGCCGGTAAAAGCAAAGAAAGAAAGATCACAAGTGATGACTACGAGGCAGAACGTAGGCGGATGGCAGGTAAAATGTGTTCCGAGAAAGGGAAAGAGGAATACAAGAAGCGTAAGGAGACTGTTGAATGGCCCTTCGGCAACATAAAGCAAAATATGAAGTTTCGGGAGTTTTATACAAGAGGGCTAGAAAACGTGCGGATAGAGCATAATCTTGTGTGCACAGCTCATAATCTGAGGGTGATGTGGGGTAAATTAGGTGGTAGTGTGGCTACATTATGTAATATTAAGGGTTTGGTAGCTAATTTCGCATTTAGGGTATCAAGTATTTAGGTTTTTATTCATATTTCCTCTCGGAGTGTCATGAAGTTTTGATTTATGTTGATTTACTGTCATTGTCTTTATGTACAATAAAATTCTATAATTTATTTGCGGGACAGCTTGTAGAAGGGTTAAACATAAAAAATGTAGAAGATTTAGAGGATAGGAAGGATTTTTACGCTATTTCAATGGTTTTGTTCTCTATTCTCAACAGAGCCATAGACCTGGGAGATGAGATAGTAATGGCAAACAATCTTGGTATGCCATCCACGTACAAAGAGATTTTTAGATTATTAACCAGGAACGAGTACATCGGTAAAGATATGGGGGAGGAATTATCTAATTTAGTGTTTTATAGGAATTTGTTGTCTCACGAATACTACGATCTAACAGAAGAAGATGTTTTTGAAGTATTCAAGAAGATAAACATTGTCAAAAAGTTCGTGGAGAGGATAAAGGAGGTCCTTAAGGAGTAAGTGGGGTTATGGAAATGGTGTTGATTAGAAGAGAGTTACAGGAGAAAAGACGAATATGAAAGCATTAGTAACCGGCTGTGCGGGTTTCATAGGAAGTCACCTGGTGGATAAGTTGTTAGAGCAGGGATACGAAGTGATAGGAATAGATTGCTTTACCGATTATTACTCGAGGGAAATCAAAGAAGTGAACATATCAAATGCTTTGAAACACAACAATTTTGAGTTTATCGAAGGAGATATTTTAAATAGGGATAAATTTCCCGATGTGGATTATGTATT
>QBUN01000192.1 GCA_013180565.1 Candidatus Methanophaga sp. GoMg3.2
CCAAAGTAAACCTGTTATCATCCTACCGGGTGAGCTGCCAAGTAACCTATCGGTGGAGGTCCCCATTCCAAGTGATACAGAGGTTATAGGTAGCTTAATACGGTCTGAGGGCACATATAAGCGAGTTGAAATCATCCTTGACGTACCGATGGAGCCGAACGGGGTTATCGAGTTTTACCGCGATAGTCTGAAGAATACCGGATGGAATGAGACAGAAGGCTTTTATCACCATGAGGAAAGCGGATTTGTATCTACTACGCCTGAAGCTGTTATCTTCTGTCGGTATGAAGGTAAAGGGCCTTCTCTGCAGATAACCGCAGATACTTTAGCAACAAAAGAGGGAAATGTATCAGATGTAAGATTAGACTTGTATACCGATCCGGGAACTGGACTCTGCACGGAACGTTTTTATGGACCATCCTGGGATGATAGAGCGGAAATATTACCTCCGCTAAAACCCCCAGAAGGTGCTATTCTAAGAAGTAGAGGTTCCGGTGGTGGCGAAGGTCAGTGGCAGGCAGAAGCAACCATAGAGACGGAACTAAATGTAAGCGAATTAAGCACTCATTATCAGGAACAACTCATGAATGCGGGTTGGGCGTTAAAAGAGGATGGAATGACTGCTTCTTTTGCCTGGAGTACCTGGACATTTAATGATGAGCTTGATGATCCTTGGTTCGGCCTTCTATTAGTTAGCGAGGCAGGACGAGAGAACACACGGTTTCTCTATTTAATGGTATATCGAGTATGATATTTCTTTAATCTTCCACATGAAAAAGTTGTAAACAGAGATTGCAAATATTGAAAGTTTACCTGGAACTAATGCACCCCATAAAGCCTGGAAGCGGGTAAAGACTTATTACACAAAGAATTGTTATGAATATATTGAGATGCGCTTAAAGACGCTAACACTGAGGAATTACCGGAAATATAAGAACGTGAATGTTGAAATCCCAGATGGCGTTATAGGCATTATAGGTCTAAACGGCGTTGGGAAGACAACGTTAATAGAGTCGATCGGCTGGGTCTTGTTCGGGCATCATGCGGCACGAACAACAAAAGAACTTATAAAGCGGGAGGGCGCATCGCATAGTGAATCATGCCGCGTTACCTTAGAGTTCGAGCTGGACGGTGATGCGTATAAAGTAGTAAGGGAAATGGCAGGCAAGAATTTAGTGCCTAAAGCAAGTCTTGTTATCAATGGTAATCTGGTAACTAACAACGCTGACGAGGTCTCCGGAGTCATAGAGGATAGAATAGGTATGGATTACCAGTCCTTCTTCACTTCTGTTTTCGCACGACAGAAGGAATTGAACGCGCTATCAATAATGAAAGCAGCAGAGCGAAAAAAGCTCGTGCTTCGGATGCTCGGCATCGAGCGGATAGAAAGCAGTATAGAGGCAATACGAGAGGATAAGCGAGGTAAAGAGAAGCGGATAGAGGGTATAAAAACCGCAACTGTTGATAAAGACGGCGTAAAGAAGATAGAAATACTTAAGAGTAAGAACGAAGAGCTGGAGAAGCAGAAAGAGAAGCTCATACCGAGTATAAACGGGCTAGAAACCGATAAGGAAACTAAAGAGAAAGAGACCGCAGTTGCGAAAGAGGAACTGGAAAAGGCAACGAAGAAATACGAGCGATACATGGAATTGAGCAATACTATGGGCGCACGAAGAAGTGACCTAGAGAATACGAAGAAGCGTAAAGACGAGAAAGCGAAAGAGCTAACGGATTTGGAGACGAAGAAGAACCGGCTTGATGGTCTTCTGGATAAAGAGGTCCAGTATTTCCAATTTAGAGCAGAGAAGGAGGAGCTGGATGTGTTGCGTGAAAGATATCAACGGAAGCATGAGCTATTGAAACGTAAAGATAAAATCACGCAAGAGATAACGAGACGTGAAGGCGAGCTAAAAGTATTGACCACTAATTTATCAGGATTTGAGGGTGTAGACGCTGCCTTTGAAGCGCAGACGCAGCACAAAGACGAGCTGGATGCGCTTAGAGTGCGATTTCAGCAGAAGCTAGAATTAACGAGACAAAAAGAGAAGACAATGCAGGAGATCAGGGTACGAGAGACAAGAACAAAGCGGCTGATAGAAGACCGGCAAGAATTTACGGGGCTAAAGGAGCGGTTGCAAACGACGAAACAGAAGCTAGAAGGGCTAAGGACGCAAAAGGAGAGTTTAATTTCTTCTATAGGGGCACTTAAATCGTCTGCGTTAGAACTCAAGAATGATGTAAAAGAGCGCATGACGAAACGGAAGAATATCGTGGCTTTGGGTCATGATGGCGAATGCCCGATGTGCGAGAGGCAATTGGGCTCGCATTACGAAGCGTTGCTAAATAAGCTTAATGATGAGATAGAAGCAAAGAAGGCGAATTATTACACACAGTATAACGAATACAAGAAAAATAAGGAGGAGCTCGGTTCTAAGACGCGAGAGGAAGATACACATAATAAGGTGGCGAATGAGCTGGATACACGGATGACTGAGATGCGTGCACTGGACGTAAAGCTAGAGCAGGAAGATAAGGAATTGAACTTATGGCGCGCGGAATTGGCGCGTATTTTAACAGCTTTGATGCCTTTTCAAGTTGTGGAATTTGACGAAAAGGTGTATAAAGCGGTTAGCACGAAGCTAAACGAGCTTGATAAGAAAGTTAGCGCGAAGAAGGAATTCGAGCTGAAGATAACACATGAAAAGCGTGAATTAGTGCGCTGGAACACTGAATCGAAGCAGATAAATGCCGATTTGGCGCCTGTTATGGCTGTGAAGTTCGATATTAACGTCTACAAGTCGGTTATCGCCACGTTAAAAGATCTTGAAGTGATATATCGAGAGATAATCGGGTTACGAGCAGAGGTAGAGCGAGCAAAAGAAGTAAAAGATAACTTGCAACTGCTTAGCGAGTTGGAACGCGAGATTGCAGCTGATATAAGAGCATTGAAGCGGCAGATGGATAATTTGGCGTTTGATAAAATGGCGTTTGTTGCGCTGAAGACGGGTTACGAACGCAAGAATAATGAACTGAACGAAATGAAGCTGAAGCTTATGGCGAAGAGGAATGAGTTCGAGAACGTGTGCAGGGAGATAGAGCATGTGCTGGCGGATATAGCAGAGCAGGAACGGTTACTGGCGGATAAAGCGAAGGAAGAGACAGAGCTAATGTATCTCAGCTTGCTTGAGCGGTTAATGAACGACTTCAAGGTGTATATGGTGGGTATGATTCGGCCGATGCTTTCTGATTACGCATCGGATATGCTGCGCCGGTTAACGGATGGTAAATACAGCAAGTTGGAGCTGGATGAGAACTACGATGTGTTCATCTATGATGAAGGGACGCCATATGCGATAAACCGGTTCTCAGGCGGAGAGGAGGACTTAGCGAATCTGTGTCTACGACTTGCGATTTCCGCTGTCGTCTCTGAACGAAGTGCGATTCAGACGAATTTCATTATCCTCGATGAGATTTTCGGGTCGCAGGACGCGCTCCGGAAGCGGAATATCATAACTGCACTGAATGAGCTATCGAAGAAGTTCCGGCAGATATTCCTTATTACGCATATCGAGGAGGTTAAAGATTATATGGAGTATGTGCTGAGGGTGACGGAAGATGAGGATGGGGTGAGTTGGGTGGGAGTGGGGGAATAATATTAAACCTAAGCCGAAATATGCATTTACTGTGGTGAAAATGTGCGAATATAAATTCCGTAATGGGGATATATGCCAGGAAGAGGCTCTACAAAATTCCAAGTATTGCACACGCCATATTGATCTACCGGAAGATAAAAAAGTGAAGAATTTAAGAGAATAAAGGGGAGCCTCTGGAAGCAGACCTATCCCATCCCCATTAATAAATCAATTTACTATTTTTACCCCTTTTTCAGATAATTTTTGTTATAGCTATTTAAAACTGTTTTGTACTCATTTGCGATAGTATTTTCTAAATATAATGAAATAGAAAAGCTTAAATATGATAAAATCCTTTATTAACCCATGTATTTGATTAGTAAAGTGCGAAA
>QBUN01000191.1 GCA_013180565.1 Candidatus Methanophaga sp. GoMg3.2
AGACACTGACCAGAGAAGTGGCTGCATGGACTAAGAGAAGGAATAACCAGAAAAAGAAGATCAACTGGAAGTTCACGAGGGATAGGGCTGATAAGAAAATGTCCAAGTATTATGTATAAGAACTAAATTGTAGAGACACTAGTTGAGTTATGCCACATAGACAGAGATAAATATGTCTTGGATGTTGGTTGTGCCTCTGGAAAAACTGCTTGCTACATTGCAAAAAAATATGGCTGTAAAGTGGTCAGTGTAGACATTTTGGAAAGGATGATCGATAGGTCAAATGAAAGGGCGAAAAGAGAGGGTGTAGAAGATAGAGTTAGATTTCAGGTAGCAGATGCACAAAATCTTCCTTTCGAGGACAACCTTTTCGATGTGGTAATTGGCGAGTTTATAATCGGACTTTTGGACGATAAACAGCAAGGGGCAAACGAGCATCTGCGAGTGACAAAGCTAGGAGGATACATCGGGCTTAACGAGGCAACTTGGATAAAGGCACCGCCTCCAACAGAATTGGTTGAATCTCTATCTCGCATTTTCGGTGTTAAGGGAGAAATCCCAACTTCTGATGGTTGGAAAGAATTGCTGGTAGGCGCTGGGTTGAGGGATATGGTAGTGAGAACCGACAAAGCCAACGTTCTAAGCGAGAAACGGGAGAATTTAAAAGATTTTTTGAGAGTCTTGTATAAAGCTCTGTACTTATATATCAGAAGTTCGGCTTTCAGGAGTTTTATCAAAGAAGCGCTCTCTCTCCCTAAGAACTTTATCGAGTACTGGGGATATGGAATATATGTCGGGAGGAAATAAAAGAGGTGGCGAGCGAGCATTTCGTTTAACATATACGATTATCTGAAGCTCTTGCGTAGCAAGAATTTGGGTGTAGTGACCGAAGGCAATAAGGCCCGTTAAATCGCTGTTCAACGACCCAAAGGGCAAGGTTGCAAAGCAACCGCAGAGTTCCGAACTCCGCCACTAATTAATCCTTTTCTAATATTTTTTAACATTTTCTCCTTCTTCCTTCATATCTGTTTCAATCAAGAAATACCGGTTACACGTTTCATGTAGGCACGGTAAGAATCACCATATTGTTCCAAGCAAGCTTTTTCTTCCCCTAGAATTCCAAAGTGAAGGAATAATTTGGATATAATTAGTATGAATAGTGCAAGCCATGAGCCTATAGCAATACAAATCCCAAAAAATAAAACAAATAACATGAGTACCTGTGGATGGCGTGATATTCTGTAGAGTCCTCTGGTAACCGGCTGATCAAGTGGTGTGTTTTTGAAATTGAAAAGACCAATAATTAATCCTGCCAAGCCAAGGGTATATAAAATAGTCCCAATGATGAAAACATTTGATCCGATTTTTAATGTAGTAAAGATTATCAGAACCAAACAAACAAGAGCTAATAATTCTCCTATAACAGTAAAAGCTATTTGCGTTTTACTCCAGCCGGACCTATCAAAAAGCCTTGCTACCACATCCTTAGGAAAGGCCTTAAGCAAAATACCCTCTATCAAACATAATAAACATAATAGAATCCATCCATTAAGCCATCCTATTTCAAGTGCAGGAATTAGTTCCATTTCGACCACCTTTGGAAAGGATCATTTTGCGGGGTTCGGAATTTCGTATAACGTGATTGGTGCATACGAAGTTCCGCCGAAGGCGGAATTTGGGCGAACGAAGTACGCCGTATACACCATGTTAGGCGTCCCGAAGGGCAAGCCACGATAGTGGCGAAGCGTTTTGCTTGGCGAAGTTCCTCCCCAACATAAAATCAGAAATTTTTGGATAATTTGTTTCATAGATGTTGGCTTATGTATGTTAATATTACTCCCACTGCAAGTAAAATAGCTCCTAAAAGAGCAGTAAGATAACCAAGATTGTATCTTTGACCAAATAATTTAATTTTTTTGAGTGGAAAAATCGAAATATCAATAGCATACCTAAGGAAAATTCCAACAGCAACATAAAAAGTCAAACCTTTGAAAAGTTGTCCAATGACTGCAAGTATAGATGCTGGTATAAGAATCCACCAAGATATTCGCTTGCCACTTGTATTAGGAGAATAACGTATCATAAATATCACAACCTCTATACTTAATGAAATCCAAAAGATTAAAAACCAAATAATAAAACCGCTAAAAAGAGTTATAGGGATATTCAAGTACATAGGAACAAGTTTAGTGAGAGCTTTTCCAATAAAAAATATCCATAACAACACAGGAATTAAAGTGATGATAACACTAATCAGACTGCGATGATATTGCTGCCAACTCTGAGTTGGGTATATTCCTTTTGGTGGGTTCACAAGAATCTTCTTTATTACAGAGAAATAAGAAGAACTGTTGGATAATTTGTTTAACCACTCCTCGAGTTTTTTGATTCTTTCTCCTAATAAATATTCTCCTGCCAATAGATATGATCCCAGTAAACCTAAGAGGATTCCAAAAATTTCTGTTATTATTTTTAGTGCCATTTCTCCGTATTTGAATTTTATTTTACTATTTCAAAAAATGCCAAGCAAAATGTCGCCTAACTTCGGTATATTCGAACATGAGTTCGTATATACTCCAGTTTTGGAATTATATCCGAAGTTAAGTTTGTATAGTATATACACCCTTTAGCTGAAACTTCTCCTTCATTTTTCTTATCCTGACTTTTTAGATAGATGAAGGTATAATAAATAACCTGTTGTTATTTCAAAAAGGTGGCTTTTAAAAGCAAAAAGCAAAAAATAAGGATGTGATCACACCCCTATGTTTGTTCCTATCCCCCTTCCTTTATTCTCGCCACCGTGGCAGTTTTGGCATCATTTCATCAGCCATTTTCTCGGCTTCCGCTCTCGTTTTACCCATAAACTGCATCGCTGCTTTTATACTGCCTTCCCTCACCTGCTCTTTAGTTGCCAATTCGCCACTTTGCTGATCCTGGCAGTGGATGCAATATCGGTCGTCAAATTCAGATGTCGTCTTTTCATCAACCGGCATCCCGCAACTTTCACATTGGTTCATTTTCGCGTCTTCATCACATTCCCAGAGTCCAAAGGTATTATTCTCCGTGTCAATGCAGACAGCAGCATATCCTATACCGGGCACAGCCGTCTTGGGAACCACCACTTTACCCCCGAGTTTTTCAACTTTGGCGATATACTCATCCACTGACGGAACATCAACATAGTTGACAATTGCCTCTTGTGGTTCTTCTCTTTTTCCCAGCCCGCCACCAAGACCTGCCTCACCGTTTTCATCGGTAGTGGTAATCGCATAGTAATCTATTGGTCCCGGGAATTTTTCAATTTTCCAATCAAATAATTCGGCGTAGAACTTTTTTGCTCGCTCCATGTCATCTGCCGGCACTATAAAATGAGTTATTGTTGGCATTTTTTCACCTCCTTTTATGTTTTATTTTTTGGATATTTTTATCTCGTATCCTTCCTCTGTGTATTCAACGTCCAATTTCAAGCCCAGTTTCTCCGCTCTCGGTTTGAAATAGCCCTCAATGCATCCATGTTGAAAATCCTCTTTACTTATAGGCAAGAATCCTTTTTTTATGAGATTTATTGCCGTCATCAGGAATCCGTCTCTCTTTAAGTTTAATGTCGCTTCGTTGGGATTTCCCTCAACTTCAACATCGCTCCCCATCAAATTCTTACGGACTATCGCCTCGCTCATCGCAAAGCCGATTGCATTATCTTTGCCCTGTGCCTGCAACATATCTGCATATTGCTGAGAGGTCATCTCCGAATACTCGCTCATCTTCTCCAGCCCCATTTGCATAATGAAGCCAATATCTGCTTGCTTGTTCAGCACGAATATCTCGCGCATCATCTCCCATTTCTCTTCTTCCAATAAAGTTGGTATTTCCATTTTTCTTTCACCTCATTTCCTATCTATTTATTGCAATTAACAAATAAATATGTTCCGACATTTTTTAGCTACACCTCAAGTGTCGTCTGCTTTTCCGTGAGCACAGGCATTTCGAACTTCTTAAAGCCACAA
>QBUN01000190.1 GCA_013180565.1 Candidatus Methanophaga sp. GoMg3.2
GCACAGGCTCAGTAGCAACTACGGTAAGTCCTGTCCCTTCAGAAATGCCCAAATCAGCCAGGTTTCCTTTTACTTCTGAACCGCCGCCTATCGCCTTTACCGTTACATCTACTTCTGGTTCGACTTCAGTTAATTGTTTCATTTTTTCTCTACTCTACTACACATATAAAGTTAGGAATACAAAAACCATGCCCTAAAAAGATTCGGTTTTGCAAACCAAACCTAAAAAAGTTAGGTTTTGTGGCGAAAACCAATAATTTCCACGCTCTCGTTTCGATACGATCTCGGGCTTCAAATAGGGACCTCCTGGAGAATAAGCGATGTATGTGCTAAACAGGTGTTGTGCACAATTCACGTTGCAATTTCAGAAGTTTTCTCTTCAAGACTCGCGAGTTCTCCTTTACCCTCATATAAACATTCCACTGCCATCTCGGCACCCATAGTATTCGGCCAGAGCATACCCTCCGAGCTGAGTTCGACCTCATTCTTCCCGAGTATCATTTCCCCTCTATCCTCTAAAGTTTCTATCGTTTTGGCAAATGCCTCAAGAGGATCAAAACCCCACCTCCTCTTTGGCTCTTCAATATCTACCCTCCCGTATTGGATTTGTGATACGCACCAGAGGACAGGAATGGTATTTCTAGGCACGCTAAAAATGTTTCCCTGTTTGTTCCGGATGTATTTTTCACTTGTAGATTGGTGCTTCACGAAGCAATCAGCCAAAGAACCCGTTGCTACAGCGCCTAAACCGAGAACATTCCTCAAACTATTGACATATGTAGAATATCGGAACTTGTCTCGCCCGTTTGAATCATGATGCGATTTTAGCCATTTCCACGTACTATTATTAGTCATATATCTTACAATTTCGATCCCATTCATTAAAAAAAATCTAAAAACCTTTCTTTCAAAAAGAAAAGAAAAGACAAAGAACAGAGGCCTATATTAGACTTCTGCCCCTCCTAAATTTTATCTGTTTCGTTTCGCTTCTAAAAGCAAACGGTGTCAACTACTTTCCTCGAAAACGCTGTCCATGGGCTTATACATCAACTTCTCCTTTAGCTCTCCCCAGAGCAACGTAAACGCCTTCTTCTCCTCTATCGTTACATCGCCTTTTCCCATTTTCGCCAATTTACACTTCGTCCTCAGTTCAAAGAATCGTTCCGGGAATATCTCTTCCTTCACCCGGAGCGTGATTGAATCATTGGTGGACTTCCGAGTGAATGAGTAGACGTAGTTATCTGCCGTAATATTCACTATGTCTGCTCCTTCGTCAACTGTGAGGTCTTCTGTTGAGGTTGAACCCAATATGTACTCAAAGGTCATCATGTGTCCGTCGGATGGATGTCCTGAGTTAATTTTCACGTCACCACGATGTGGTGTTCCGTTCCACAATTCTGCTTCTGAAAATGCTCGCAAGGTTGACCTGAATGCAGATGCCACACAGGGGCATATCTCTATCACACCCTCACCGTGATATTTCCCGGCGTCCTCTATTGTTATCGTTAGCAGTTCTTCTCCGTCATATATCTGTACTGATGGGTAACTGAGCTCCTTAGCCGCAGAAAGTTCGATCCATTCTGCTACATTCGGATGCGGAGTCAGCGCTCTCTCCCCTTTTTCCAGATATGCGTAACTGAGGTTCTCCAACAGCTTTGGTATTTTTCTACCCGTGAAATGCCCTTCGCTGACCATCAGCGGAACCACAATGGTGTCAGATGTCGCGGAAACATTCTCCACTACCGCTCTTACTAAAAGGTCTGAATGTAATGTCTCATTTGGGAATACAAATGAATATCGTACATCCTTTATATTGAGTCCCATTCCGTACCTCAATTTGAGTCTCATCTGCTCTGCTAGCGACTCAGAACTGCTCACCCAACCTGCGAAATTAGATTCATTACCTGTTCCGTGTGCAACAAGTACGATGGTTTCATTGGCTGGATCTTTGCTTAACGCAGCCGCGTGATCCACCAGAATATCCGCAATCGCCCAGTGGTCATCAATAGCATTTGTAAGTACGATCTCTGCGGGTGTATCAACGGGAACGAGTTCTTCTTCCTCCGCTTCTCCTCCGCCATGGTGCTGCTTTGCTGTTACTCCCATTGCGCTTACGGTCTCGACTATCGGTGTGTAGGAAACGCGGTATCGCCCTTCAAGGGCTACGATAGATCGTTCCAGCTCTTTCCCTTCGACCAATACCTGCATGCTCATCATCGGCAGTTCCTCGCGCAGCCCAAGCACGTACTCGATCTCACTAATGTGCCCGCTGTGTGATGATATGAACAGTGGTACTGCGATTATCTTCGTAACCCCCGCTTCATCGAGCTTATCCACTGCAATATTTATCGTCTCGTTTGGCACGAACTCCAAGAAGCCGAGTTCTACCGGGTACGGCAGGCTTACATTCGCCACTACTGATCGAACAGGGGCACACCATGAATCGCTCGGACTGCCGTGTCCTATCACCAGAATGCCTATGCGTTCGTACTCCTCAACAGGTGCCTCTTTGATCCGAGTGAACGTGCTTTCCCATTTTGCCACCACGATACCGGTTATATTTTTAGCTGTCCAGGTCTTTACCGTGGTATTATCATCAACAAAAGTCTCTCTCTCCTCGCAGGTAACATTCTCCATGATACCTAACTCGGGAAGACCGTCCAGTTCATAAGTGCTACCATAGCCATTTGGCAGTAAATCATAATACCTCGGTTCCTCGTCTCCCTCCTTAATCGCAAACTTCTCTTTGTCCGCGTCCCACCAAGCTTCCCCTGTCTCTGCTCCCTCTTCTCCTGCCATTACCACAACAAAATCGGCAGTGGTCGGTCCGGTCAGGCTAACAGTTCTAGTGCCGATGGTGGGTATGGCCTGTTCACCTATCGTCATTGTGCCATTGAAGCTCCAGTTGCCGGAAAGCAGCTCGAAGAGCTCTTCGGCCGTTATCTGCTCTGATAGGTTACTATTTTCTGCACTTGCAACTCCCGTAGAGAGCACAAGTGCACCCAGTAATAAGATACCTGCAATCACTAAAACAGCGTTTTTTCTTTTCGTTTCATTCATTTTTCTTTTTTTCTTTTCATCCCCTAAAACCTTTCTTTCTTTTCTGCGAAGCGTTTTTCGTAAACGCTTTGGTAAATGACTTAAAAGAAAGCGTGACCAAAGAAACAGGGATTTTCAGCTCCTCTGGTTTCTTTTAGTACAGGTTTTCTTTTCTAAAGAAAAAGTGTGTTGTTAGGGACATATAAATCACGCCCTAAAAATATTCGGTTTTGGATATAAAGCCGAAAAAGGTTAGGATTTTTGAAAAAAACCGCACCTGCGTCTCTAATCTGTGCCCAACAGGTATATTAAATAGGCGGATGGTATTTGTTTACAGGTTAGGTTTTATTTACATCATCTTCATCATGGCAGCCGTAGACATGTTGAATAGTGCTTGTATTAGCGATGGAGCAGTTACTAATTAACATGCAAATCATATATCGCAAAAAATATGGCTGAGGACGTGTCATTGTTATTCATGACCTCTCTCAGCTACATTTTTATTTGACTGCGTTCTTTCGCTTATCCGCTTCGCACGGATGCACTCCGGTCTCACAGAACGTTCTGAAGTGCTGAAGCCCTTGTGGATAATCGGGTGCGGACTTCACAAACCGCACAAAATTCTTCAACTGCTCTACCGTTTTCGTCTCCAATTCGTGCTCCATTATGCATGCATCTTTATTCGCTATTTTCTCGGGCACCTGTAGTATTTCCAGAAGTGCTTTTAGAGTATCATGCCGGTCCTTTACCATACTGCCCATCTCTTTCCCTTTTTGTGTTAAGGTCACACCGTCGTATTTCCGATAGACAACGTAACCGTTACCGTTCAGCTTCTTTAGCATCTCCACAACGCTTGAGGGCTGAATATCTAAAGCCAATGCTATATCCTTTAGAGGCTGTCCCACAATTACCCAACAACCAATAGAAATTATACAATAGTAC
>QBUN01000189.1 GCA_013180565.1 Candidatus Methanophaga sp. GoMg3.2
CTCCTTTTATTCCTTCAGTTGGTTCTATGGGATTGACACAGGGGTGAGTAGTTACATGACTTCTAATATATCATTCAAGTAGTGCGTGGAGGCCATCATAAATAAATCGCCTCCTTCGAGATACTGTCCTTGATTTCTTCCCTGATAGCATCGAAAGGAACAAGATCAACAAGTAGAAAAAGCTTTTCTTCAAGAAATCATCTCGCGTTCACCATCTCTTGTATATTATGGTGTATGTTAGAGTGCTTTCTCCATTAGCTTTTACCGGTACCTGCCACTCGATTTCATTGTTAGACCTCTTTGTATGATTATAGTTTTCATCTGTTATCTCCCAGTCTCCGCTGGTCCTCTCAAGTACCGTGACCACAATGTCCTCGTCCTTATGGTTCCGGAGATTCACCGCCCACACATATTCATACCAGTTTGCAAGTTCATTGAAGTCCATCTGCGTCCGCTCACCAACTATGTCAAATGCCTGTCCAATGAATAGGCTTATTGTCTCGTCTTTCGGCGTATGGTCTATCGAATCCTCACCTATAAACTGCAGCTTGCCCTCTTTGTCGTTCGTGAACACGCGAACTGTCCCCTTCGGAAGGGGGATACCAAGATTGTTTCCCGCACTATTGTTGAAGTTAAGCATCACATCAACCTTCTTCTCACCTGTGTCCGACCAGTCGTCCCCATACCACCAGTTGCGTATGTCGTCATACACGTATTCCTTTTCGACATCAACGCCCGTCACCTCCAGCAGCGAAATCTGTTTCTGTTCGTTGTTCTTTAACGTTGTTCGCCTCTGCAAGTCATACATGTGGTACTCAAACAACGCCTCCTCCTCGAACTGACCTGCTCTGGGTGTCGGAGTCGCCATATAGTAAGGAGTTGCATACAAAATCTCATCCCGTACCCGGTGCACATCCCCGGCAACAAGCTTAAGGGAGCTGTTCTTGAATGCGGTGCCTGCATTGTTTGTAACAGTAACCCAGCCATTCAAATCAAGTTTCGAATCATTCTTGCTTGTAACAACAACGTAGTCTGCATTCCATGTCATACCGGAGGTCATATAAGAGACCTCCAACGTATGATTCCTGCTCTCTGCGACATTTAGGATCCACACCAGCGTCGGCTTCGTTATTAAGCCTTCCGGTAGCTCAGGTAGTACCAGATTATTTGAATCTAGTATCTGAATCATACCATATTTATCTCTCATGATAAGTTGATCGCCACTGTAACTCAGTAGTGTACCCTCAATCATCTCCTTCTTGTCCCCGTAGGTCAGGTACGCCACTATGTCTTCATCGATGTACTTCTTCAGTATCTTATGTTTCCAATCCAAAGATGTTTGGATAGCCCTCGCATTAAGTGCTTGTCCCACCACTAGCTAGTTTGCGACTTTTTCGGTGCATTTTTGTTATAAAGACCCATCGGGCGTTATTTTCATTGTTTGGGGGGTTTGAATCGTGAGACAGCATCTAAATGCGGGGCATCCTTGGTGATTTGTTGGCGTTTATTCCAGTACAACGTACGTACCAGCTATTTTATCGTGCCACCCCTGTTTATCTTTGTCTATTAATATCCATAGAAAACCGATATATATTACCAGAGCCGATATAAGCATACCTATCCATCTGAGAACTCCCTTGCCATATCCTATCGGATATGTGCCATCGGTCCCGCATAGCTTTATCTTCATTACTTTCATACCTGGTGTCTGTCCGTTTCCAAAGAAATAGGTAAAATATCCAAGTGAAATTAGTATCCCTATAATTGATGCAGCTCCGTACCCAGCACCGAAAGCCCTAAAAATGAAAACCAAGATAGCGCCAATTATCCATAGAATAATCGCATCAATGATATACGACCCAAGCCTTATTCCAGCACCTGCTTTGTCCATAATATCACCTCCTTTTATTTTTATCTGTTGCTTCTTAGCTTTTCGCCATTATTAGCAAAAAGCGATACCCCTACCACCCTGCTTTGAAAAATGGGCCATCCACAGTTTCATGTTCCTACCGCACCCCCTCTTGTAATCGCCCTTCTGCTAGGTGTTGGCTTTATTGAGGATCCACAGCTTAAATAACTATAAGTGGCCTCAACACATGTTACAAACGCATTGAAATGACGGGGTTTGGGACACCAATTGCTGCGAGAGGTGTTCCGTACCGTTCGCATCCGCAAGAGAAACAAAAGTAATATATCAAAATAACGTCTTTCAGTAAATCAGGCATAGATAAATTTTTCAACCATGAATGAAACGGAAATTTTATAGTGCACATAAATAAAAGAAGAAATAGATGCGGGGGTTGCTGAGCTAGGAAAAGGCACAGGGCTTAGGACCCTGTCTCGTAGGAGTCCGCGTGTTCAAATCACGCCCCCCGCATAGATTTACCTGTGATTTTTATGTTTTAAAGTATAATAGCAGTATCAAGAAATTTAGACTCAGAGATTAATTTTATATAAGAATGGATGGCGACAAATGTCTAGCAACACCGTAGCTGTGGAACTCATCAAAGTATCAAAGCGATATGGCTACTTACAAGCTTTGAAATCAGTGTCCCTGAATATATCGAAAGGTGAATTCGTTGCTTTTTCCGGGCATAACGGCGCGGGAAAGACAACGTTACTGAAAATAATCGCCACGCATATCTCGCCTTCTTCGGGCACGGTGAAGATATTTGGCGATGATGCGTTCAAAAGCAGTAGCGAGATAAGAAGAAGGATTGGGTTAGTAACCCATGTGAGCTTCCTTTATGACGAGCTAACAGTCAGGGAGAACCTACTCTTTTATGCTAGACTATTCTCCGTAGAAGGCGAAGGCTTCTTAGATATAATAGAAGCCCTGGGTATGAAACGCTGGTATAATGTTCCGGTGAAGCAATTGTCGCACGGCTTACGGAAAAGGGCAGACATCGCCCGGGCGTTAATCCATGACCCCGATTTGATATTGCTCGATGAACCCTTCACGGGACTGGACACGAATACATGCGATGTGCTTGTAGAGTACTTAAAAACCCAGAAAGGGAAGGTAATATTAATATCTTCGCATTCTATAGAGTGGCCGAAGAAGTTTTGCGATAAAACCATTTTGCTTGAGAGGGGAGAAATAGTAAATGAGATGCCTTTTTAGGTCAGGACGATGAAAGAAGATAAGAGGCAAAAGGACATAGGGCCGTCCACAATACCACAATTTTGGCAAGCGGCATTGAGGATAGCGGAGAAAGACCTGCGGGCTGAGTTCAGACGGTCTTATGAAGTGCTTTCAATACTCTCTTTCGCTGTTGGTTCCATCCTGATCTGCAGTTTCGCATGGAGTAGTGGTGGTGGAATAGCAGAACCAGAAGTGACCGCCGCTACACTATGGATAATACTATTCTTCGCAAGTATCCTCACCTTTACCACTTCGTTTACCCGTGAAGCGGACCGAGGCACGCTTGGTGGTTTGAAAACACTGCCCTGCTCACCTGTAGCGATCCTCATAGGGAAGATAGTTTATGGTATCGTACTGCTTTTCCTCGTCGAATGCGTCTTAATCCCGTTTTCCATTATCTTTTTAAACCTCGATTTAGGTGGAGGATTGCCTTTGCTATTGCTTGTTTGCTTCCTGGGTGCAACAGGACTATCCTTTGCGGGCTCTTTTGTTTCCGGGCTCTTAATGTTCTCGGAAGGCAAAACATTACTACTCTCTTTTCTCCTTATCCCTATTTGTATGCCGGTGCTTATACCTTCTGTTCTGGCAACAGAGAAAATCCTCCGCGGGTCGGGCATAGCAGAACTGATTCCGGAATTGCAACTGCTAATAGCATTTCTACTTCTGATAGCAGCGATAATGATTCTTACTTTTAAGTTCGTTCTTGAAGAGTAAGTAGTTCTTCGCTTTACGCTAAAATACATGTGGATTATATATCTCTTCGCGTCCTAAGTAATAATGATGAACACCTCCTGGCTATTTGTGCTATTG
>QBUN01000188.1 GCA_013180565.1 Candidatus Methanophaga sp. GoMg3.2
GTACGCTCAAAAAGCAGGGTGCCGTATAGGATAGCGGTAGCTATCGACAAAAATCAGAAAAAATGGGAAATTGAGCAGTTAAGGAAAGAAAAAAACCTAAAAATCCGGTCAAAATCGAAAATAAGGGTAATAATTCTTATGGGATTCTTTAAAAAGAAGTAAATCAAAATTCTCTTCAGATAGTTTCTTTTTATATATAAATACTTACCAACGTGTAATATTTGATGGCTTTTCGTATGCTTCCAGAACTATTGGTTATCCATCAGCAGATAAAACGTATAAATCAGCTTAAAGAATCAAGCGCCAGATGAAATCAGCATGCAGAAAGATTCAATCGTACAAAGTATTTAGTAATTTCCTTCAAGATGCTTAGGTGCCACCGTAAAATAAATTCCAGTTTTATGCTTTTTGCGGTTTGATTGTGTAGTTCCAATTCGGATGTTTTTTGTGTCGTTCCAAATATAATTTTGACATATCTTTTTCTGAAAAAGTTTTACCTTTTTCATAAATACCCTCATCCAATTGAGCATCTATGCTAAGACCTTTTGTAGTTGTTGTTCCTTTGATTAAATTAATAACGGTTTCATAAGACGTTAATGGTCTTCCTTTCCAGTTCATGCTTATGAATGAAAACATTCTATGCTCTATTTTATTCCATTTACTTGTTCCTGGTGGGAAATGGCAAACGACAATTTCAAGATTGGTTTCATTTGCAAAGTTTTGCAAATATTGTTTCCAACCCTTATTACGACTACCATTACTACCACATCCATCCGCAGTAATCATTAATTTCGTGGCGTTAGGGTATCTTTTTCTCCCGAGTAAATTCCACCATCTTCTTATGCTTTCAACGGCAAATTCTGCTGTATCATAACTTATACCAACATTCACAAAACATTCATTTCTTGCGGGATCATAAGCCCCATAAGGAGTTATTCTTCCCTCTGCTAAAGATAAGAAATCGTAGACGTCTACTTCATCAGCTTCTCCTTTTTTCGTAATAGGTTCTTCAGGTAGTAGATATTCCAATTTTTCTATAAGTTTTCTTGATTTTTTTGGTATTTCAGCGAATTGTGTTTTCCCCATTATCTTCAATAAGTGTACTCTTTTGAGATATTCGATAACGTCTGGAACTGAATAGTAATTTAGAAGCTCTTTTTCGATTAGTTTTCCGTATATCCGGTAGTAGAATTGTAGAGCGATGAAACTGACGAACAGGAAACCTTCCAATTGTTTGTCATCACGCATATAGTTTTTATCGGATTCAAGGATGTTTTTGAATATATCGAACGCTTTTTCTATATCCATTCGACTTTTTAACAGCCCATAGACCTCTTGAGCAGACTTGCCACAGGTAGTTCTTACAGCTATTGTCCCCAACAGGTAGTCTTTTTCGTATACCCGAGACTGGTAGCCCTCGATTTTTTTCGTGTTCTCGGCTGTTTCGTCATTTTTTTGAAGCTGATTTATGGCATAGATGAGCGTAGAAGTCTCCTCTGCCTTCAGTTTCTCATCAAGGAAGGAGATTATCTGCTCTTTCCCCCTTTTTTGCGTGTAATGCCATATGTGTCTCTTATCAAACTGGAATACGCCGTCAAATTCTTTTAGGCTGCCTTTTTTGAGTATGCCGTAGTCTATTAGTGTGCTGTTTCTTTTGAGCGGTAGTATGTACTTTAGCTTTCCAGCAGAGAAAGCTTTAGCGTTTTTTTCAGAGTTAAAGCCTTTATCTCCAATGAACACGATTTCTTTCAGGTTTAACTCCAGAACTGTGGCAACTACTGAGGAAACATCCCGTATACTTCCAGGAATCATTCTAAAGAACCCGGGCTGCGTTTTATCAAGCGAAAATACCAGTGCCAGATTGATTTGTGGTATGTATTCGCCTTTGTGGTTATGGCCAAGCATGGCGGCATTTACGCCCTCAGAGTACGTGAATATCTCGCTCAAATCTATCGCTGCGAACTCACTGCCCACCAAAAATTCCTTCATATACGCAGTCATTACCTTCCTGCGTGAGCCAATATCCCGCAAAAAAGGGCCTAAAAATTTGGTAGATGTCCTTACATCCGGCAGAACTTCCGAGAGATGGGAATTCTGATAATAGAACCCAAATCGTTTAAAAGGAGTCTGTTCAAGAAGCCGGAGGGCAGAAAGCACAAAAAGTTCCTTATACTCCTGCGGATAATGCCTTTTTAGGCTCTCTTCTATATCTGCTGCGATTGCCCTCAGATAACTTGACGCCCCGTACTCCTTAACAGTCACCTGCTTAAAAGCCGCAAGGAGCTGCTTTTGCTTCGGTGGAGCGATACCTTCCTTTGTTATCTTGCCCAGATACTCGCCTGTAATCTTCCGCGATCTCTTAAGCTTCTTATCCCAAACGCTACTGACCTTGCAGAGATAGAAATTATCACCTCGCCGGTGAATCTCTGTACCCTTCTTCCTTTGCACCAACACCCAATCGGGAATTTTTTTACGACTATCAATATTACTAGAATTAGTAATATGTATACAAATAAAAATAGGCGCAATATAGCTATGAATACTTGGACTAAGTCCTATCCCAGATCTGTTCTAAAACATATTACTCAAAATGGTTAAAGTTACAGATTTATTTGCGGGACAGCCTGTTTAACCTATAACCTAGCAAATCGAATTAATGTTCGAACGTAAATTAAAGCCTCAATTCCCCGGCTACACGTACACCCATATTTATCGTTACTTCTGCTATATCCTCACAATACTTTGCCATCCTGCCTAAACTCACCAGGATAGAAAGGGTGTGTATTTTGTCGTTGACACTCCATTCTTCTGCCAGGATTCGCTCATTTATCGCTTCAACTGCATCAGTCAGGACATTTGCATCTTTTATCGCTTCATTTGCCTTTTTTATATCCAGATCGGATAGTGAAGCTAATGTCTTAATGAACAGATTTTTAGCGGAAATACCCACCTCTTTTATGCTGTCCAAGCAGTTAAATCCCGCAGGTAATGTCATCATCATAGAATTCTTTGCTATGTTCTCGACATGGTCTCCAATCCGCTCCATGCTCTTCACTATTATTCGGTGACCCAGGCTATCGCGCTGTCGGCCCACGCCTATTTTCTTCGCAAGCTCGGAATCGTTCATCGCAGCCTTAAGCTGCCTCACAATTAGCAAATAAAATCGGTCTATCTCGTTATCTCGCTCTACGACATCAGCCGCAAGGTTCAGATCGCGTTTATCAAGAGAAGTGATCGCATCTTCTTGCATTGACAATATTATCTTGGACATACTACGTATCGCATCGTGTAGTGTAAAGTCTTCGTATTTCAAGAAACTCTTGAGCACTATTTCCCCTGCTGATTCACCAACGACCTCCATACCTATAAGTCTCTTTCTCACTTCCCCCTTTATTCGCTTCCTTTCATCAGCGCCAAAACCTTCTGGGAACAAAAGCTTTACTATGTCATATCCAACGAGGTAATGGGCGATGATACACCTGAAGTTCCCCTCAAAGCTTTCTTGTTCTGATAGAACGAGTTCAGCGCTTTTTATCTGCTCTTTCTTATCTTTCACGGGAGTTACAATAAGCGAGTTGTCACTACGCTGAACCAAAGAGAGTTCATCGCCTTGCTTTATACCTACTTCCTTTGCCCATTTTATAGGTAGCGAGACAGTAAAAGTCGAACCACCAGTAAGTTGTATCCTTCTCTTCTCTTCTTTCATCTTATTATATTATTTATGTATGTCGATACGCTTTTGATTTGAGCCACGTATTTGCTACAAATTGCCATGCGTCAATAATATATATATAATGATATATTACATAGTAATTTAAAAAACCAATTTCTTTGGTGAAGCTTTCTCGTTTAACGAGAAGTTTTTTATCAAATCAAGTTATATCTTTTAATGGGGATAAGTATGGAGACAGAGGACTATATACCAAGATACGAGTATGAGCGATTAGAGAG
>QBUN01000187.1 GCA_013180565.1 Candidatus Methanophaga sp. GoMg3.2
GAATTTGATTGCTCATGAGTATTATATGATTACAGACGAGGAATTAACGGAGATGGCAACTCTATTGAGGTGTTTTGATGAATTAATAGAGAATGCGAAGAAGGAATTGAATAGGGGTGGTATGGAAAGTTAAAGATCGCCCATTTTAGCGCGTCCACGCCCGTGAACTTCCGACCGCCGTAGAACGAGCATTCAAACCAGCATTTGCCGTCTTTCGTTTCTATTATCTCCCGCGCTGCATCTTCTTTTTGAACATATCGTCTCTTCGCATCTATTGCAACCATACAAGCCTGACTGCCAAAGCGTCTCGCAAGTTCGTTCACCCGTTGGGGGTTCTTCAGTGCCGCTGTGTTCACCGAGACTTTATCGGTACCTGCGTTGAATGCTCTTCTCGCATCATCTAAGCTGTGAATACCGCCACCCACGGTAAGAGGCATGAACACGTTACTCGCAGTTTTCTCTATTACATGCGCCATCGTTTCCCTTCTTTCGTGCGATGCGGTGATGTCCAGAAAGACGAGCTCGTCTGCGCCTTGCTCATCGTATTCCGCTGCAAGATCCCAGGGGATACCCGCGTATCTTATCTGCTTGAATTCTATCCCTTTTACTACTCTACCTCCGGGCACGCCGAAATCACAGTCCAAACAGGGGATTATCCGTTTCGCTAACATTTTGTTTTTTTGCACACAGGCTAATAATCTCTTTGTCCCTTTTACTTATCATATTCATTCACCGTATGATATTAATTATTAGTTCCACCCTTTATATTTGTTTCTACAGTGCCGAATTTCGGATAACGGATTTGGTATATCTAAAGTTTTGCGGAGCGAAGCGTAGCCAGACATACCATGTTATACGCACCCGTTAGGGTCGGAGCGACCGAAGGGAGTGGAGAGATGAGCAAAAGGTTAAAAATATTATGTCCCATGACTCCATTATTCTGATACAAATCTATAATCTTATACGTCTGAATAATAACTCTGGTTTATTATTTATTATTATTCGGTCAGACAATCCAATTTTATGTTTAATCCTCATGATATTTTGATCACTACCAATTTTTTCAGCTATATGGGCATCACTTCCAAGAATTACGGGTATCTTATATTTATCACATAGTTTTATTAGCAGTGAATAATGACTTAGTATTTCCTTTAAGTCCTTTTTTCTACTAAATAAATTATCATTGATTTCCAATAATGTTTCTGTTTCATAACTTGCCTCAACAACCTCTTTTATATTAACGGGAAACTCAGGTCTCCAAGGATGAGAAATAATCTTAACGAAAGGATTTTTCATTGCATTAATTATACTTTCAGTATTAGAATCTACATCTGATTGATTGTATGGGGTTTTTTCATGAATACCCGCTAGAACAATCTTTTGTTTCTTCAACAATTCATTCCCAAGATCCAATTTCCCATTTTTGTCTATAATATTTGCTTCTATCCCTAGGTAAATATTTATTCCAAATAGCGTTATCAATTGATCAGAAATCCAAAAATACCCGTCATGAGGGGCGCCTTGCATTGAAGGGCCATGCTCGGCTATTCCAATATGTGTTAATCCTTTCGTTTTTGCTACATAGGCTAACTCATACACTGTATTTAATGCATGTCCGCTGGCTATACTATGAATGTGAAGATCTATAGTTAACATGCTATTTCTCCCGCATAATTTTTTTTAGCCAAGGAAAGGGCTTCTTTTTATGTTGGTAAAAAATATCTTCAAAAATTAAGGTTAATGCCATACCACACCATTGACCATATTGTGTATGAAACCACTCAATAAGAATTTTTTCTTCAACTAATTCTTTATCGAACAGATATTTAGAAAGAATTTTTCTTTCCCATAGAGGAATATGTTTCAAATATTCTGGCCTATCAATTAAATAAAAAACAGTTTGTTTCCCAACACCATATATTTCTAATAATTCCTTTTCAAGTTTATCCGTTGGCATTTCTCTTAACTCTGATTCGTTAATTTCATTATTTATAAAGTGTTCCGTTATCCGTAAAATATTTTTTGACCTATAACCTAGTTTCAATGCCCGTAATTCTTCATCTGTTGCCTTTAATTCTTCGGGCCTCCACATAGCATAAAGTTCGATACCATTAAAACAGAGAAGGGTACCATATCTCTCAAGCATATTTTGGCACATTTTAATTGTCCTTTGAACTGTCGCATTTTGTAGAAAGGTAGAAACTATTAAGTTTTCGTACAAAGAATACATTCTAAATTTCTGTTTCTCTCGGTTCCTGTTTATAATATCCTTGAGATACCTATCATTTTCATATTTTGAATAAAATTGAGAATAATTATTATTCAATGATAATCTATATTTAATTTCCTTTTTGGCAATTATCAATGAATCTTTACTTAGTTCACGCTCTGAAAAAATATCTACACAAAGTTGTTTATGACACATATAATATTTTAATCCGAGTTTAATAAAACCTAAATTTAGAGGCAAATAATAACAACCTTTATTCTTATTATATAATTCTAATTTGGATGGAAATCTTGATGGGGAAAAAAAAGTTTTTTCAAATGAAAAGTGTTCATCAACAATAACAGACATTGTTTCCCTATATTTTAGATTTTTCTTATTCATAATAATTTCTCCATATTTTTTTCGTTTATTAATGTGTACATTAGTTTATTTTTAATATTGCTTATCTTAATATCCTTAAAGGTTTTATCATAAAATCCGGGAGTGCAAAAAGCACCCCTCCTTCCAATATGGTTAGCTCTAGCCAGCAAAGGTTGTAAAACAAATAATTTTTTATCATCTTTTAAATTATGTTTAAATATCGCCCAATCCCAACCCAATAGCAGATTTCCATCATCATCGGTAAAACCATGACTATAATCAAACCAGTATGGATTAAAATATTTTAACCATTGTTTATCTGTAAGAACTATACCATAACTATTAAACTGTTTTGTTTTAATAATGTAATCAGGGAAATCTTCTTTACTAATATGATTTATTCCACCGCATTCACCGTACAATAAATTTAAGCACATTATTCCTTTTCGATTTTGCATATAGTACCAATCAGCTAATCTTGTAACATCAGAGCTAATTACAACATCTTCTTCTAAATAAATGATTAATTTACCGTTTGCGTTGAATGCAGAATCTAAAGCTAAATAACAATGATTTTGGAGATCTGTTTTATTTGGATTAATTTTTATTTTAAAATCAACTTCATTAGGGATTATATCCTTTATAAGATATTTAATAACTTCAATATGTTCGGAAGGTTCAATATTAAAAAATATTTTCCAACCTTTTAAATTATTCTTAATAATAGATAATAAACACCTTTTAAAATATTGTGGTCTATTATAAACTACAACTGTAATAATCCGTATAATATCTTTATTTTGATCATTCATATCTTACCACCTTTCGCAAGATATTTTTAAAATGTATTGAGATATTATCTAATGTAAAAAAATCAATGCGATTACTATTTTCAGTAAAGGGTTTTGTATTTACGGTAAATACCCTATCTATTATATCTTGAACACTATCAGGATTAAAATAAATAACATCTTCTAGATTGATTTCTCCATATACATTGATTTCAGAACAATAAATTCTTGGACACCCACAAAATCTTGCTTCAATTAAAGGCATACCGAAACCTTCATAAATTGATGCTGAAATGAATCCATATGTATTTTTATAAAGTGAAAATAGTTGGCTATCAGGTACATAATCTAAGCAAATTATATCATCTGCATCGTAATTCTTTAAGTAATTCTCAAGATCTTTATACCAACCCTTTCTTCCAACTATCAATAATTTATGATTCTTAAAATTTTCTGACCTTTTTTCAAAAGCCTTAATTATACTTAATGGGCACAATCGAATTTTCTAGTGATATAGGTATAACCCTCTTCCCATATCCAAAAA
>QBUN01000186.1 GCA_013180565.1 Candidatus Methanophaga sp. GoMg3.2
AATCTGTGTCTGTGGATATTCCCTTGGTTTCTTTAATTTGGCAGAGAAAAACTTCCAGTTCCTTGAGATTTTTTGCTATTCGATACTTCAAAGCTCCCAGAATCAGTGGGTTATCTGCGTCTGACATGAGTGTTCTTGGATCCGTTTTTAGACCAATACATTCTTTACCCCGAGCATAGGCATATCCTATCTCAACGCATGCACCCTCATCCGGAACTCTACCATCCATAACAAAAATCACAACATCCGCTTTTTTAAGCTCATTAATATCGCGATTAAAAATTTTATTCATAGCGGCGGATTTAGTTGTCTCATTTGCTAATAAATCTGAGAACTTATGGCCATCACGTTGTGGCAGAAATGTTTCAAAGCCAAAATGCTCAAGGAAATCAGTCAAATATCTGTTATACCGCCTCTCCGCTTCCGAGAATAATGGACCTGCTATGTATATCCTTATCATTGTGTATCCTCTACTCCTTCAACACCACCTTTTATCAATCTTATCTTGATAGGAATCGATGAAAGTACTACCTTTTTCTTATTGTTTCTCTCTTATATATGTGTATTAGAGTTACCAGCGCTACACATTTGAAACGTCCCCCTTGCAAAATGTAGTAACTCTTTTGGGCAATATAATCTCCTTGAACACTCTTTCAAAATATCTATCAGTCATACCAGCTATATAATCCCTCACCTTTTCTTTACCGGTCGAAATGTCAAGGTATTCTCTACTAATCCAACTTACGTTCATGAAATGTTCATATATTCTAGAACTTTCATCTTTCTCTTCAAGGGCATTTAAAAACTTGTGAAAAAGTGTTTCGTACATCGCCTCAATTTTCCCCTGTTCCGCTTTGATCTTCGCATTTTCATATATATGCTCATAGTTGAATTGTTTATATTCCTCTACGGAGTCTGAAATTTCTTTTGAATACGAAATGTAATTTTGACCATAACTATTTTCGATTATATCGATAATAAGTGTGTTTATTATCTCATCATTCTTTGTTCCAATATTTTCCCGACAACGCTCTGGGACTTCTAACTCGGGATTTATGAAGCATATTTCAATTGCATCTTGAAAATCTCTACCTAAATATGCTATTGTATCAGCGAATCTTACAACACATCCCTCTAAGGTCATGGGAACATAATCTTGTTTCCCCTTTTTAATATCCTCTATTTCTTTATCTAATTTTTCCCAGCCTTTATCCCAATTGGGCTCTAATAATTGATTGTGGATCTCACCATTATGACATAAAATTCCATCGAGTACTTGTAGCGTTAGATCACAATCTTCGATCGTATCAAGGAATTGAACGCCTTGAACATTATGCAAAAATCTACCGAGTCCATGTCTTTCACATAATTCTGACATAATAGACTCACCAAGATGACCAAATGGGACATGACCTATATCATGTCCCAGTGAAACAGCCTCAATTAAGTCTTCATTTAATTTAAGACACCTGCCTATAGTTCGTGCAATCTTTGAAACTAGTTGGACATGAAGAACACGATGTGTGATATGATCATTATCCACTAAAGAAAATACTTGTGTTTTATCTATGTATCTTGAATAAGCATGTGTATGTGCAATCCGATCAGCGTCTCTCGAATATTTAGCCCGAATATCATCGCTATATTTCTGCTTCCTTCTTAATCCATCGTCACTTTTAGAAGCAAATTCTGACAGACATTTATCTTCCCTATCCACAATATAAGACGTTATTTTTTCTTCTAAATCGCTCTTTATTGTCCTCTTATATTTATCCTTCATTAGATCACTTCATTACAGAAGAATTGACTTCGCCCACGCCAATGAATCATGGCTAGGAAGTTACTTACCGTTTTCGCATTTTTTTCATGATTTTATCCATACGCATCTTACGCCAATCTTCTAAACCATTTATCCATTCTTCATGCTTTTTGAATATATATTCTTTTGCCTCCATCAATGTCTCCTGCGAATTACTCCATAGTACTATCCGAGGTACATAATCCTTGGTAGGTAAGTCGGTTCTTGGATCAAAGGCATCTTCTGATTGCTCCTCCTGGCCTATTTCCAATCCGAACTTTTCCACAGCCTCGAATACTATACCTGTAGTTATACCCCGAGGTATAGCTAGTGCATATTTCTCATCTTCCATTTTTTCTCTCCTTATCCAGCACCAGCACCATCTACGGCACCCATATCCATACTCGCTTCCAGTTCCTGGGCATAACACTCAGCGCAAAGAATTCTTCCCTGTACTGCAATGAATTCACCTTCTTTCACCTCTTTACCACAACTTGAACAAATCGCTTCCTTTGGTCGCAGTTCATCAGCCCTTTCTGCCTCTCTCTCCTGCCACCTTTTCGTTCTCTCTCGTGGCGTCTCTTCTACTACTTGGGTCATTTTACTAACAACTAAAACTAATTAAGTCATCCTATATAAAGGTGAAGATAAAGATGAAAATAGTGCTCAGACGGACGCCGAAAAGATACTTCTTCGATTCACATAGAGCTTTAACGCCTGAGGAGACGCTGAGCGATGTCGAAGAGCTAAAAGATAAGGTAGGAATAACGAAGGTAGAGGATATTACAGGGCGGGATAAGCTTGATATACCTATATGTTCTGCGAGCCGGCCGGGAGCAAAAGAAGGTGCAGTGTCGGTCCACGCCGGGAAAGGGCTTACAGATGAGCAATCGCGTGTATCGGTGCTCATGGAAGCAATAGAGAGATATTCCGCGGAAATAAAAGATGATGACCGGGCGGAATTCATGTTTGAATCATATAGTGAATGCGAAGGCGCAAAAGTGAACCCATCATCGCTAATATTGAGTGCTATTTCTAACGTTGGTCCGAAAACAAAGATAGAGTGGTGTGACGGCTATGACCTATTGCGAGAAGAGGAGATTCTAGTGCCTGCAAATGCGGTATTTCATCCCTACATGTCTAATCGAGGTGGAAGACTATTTAGAAGCGACAGTAACGGCATAGCGTCTGGGAACAACTACGAAGAAGCTATCTTTCATGGTATATCCGAAGTGATAGAGCGCGACGCTTTAAGTTCGGTAGAGCTAAAGAAGGATGCAGGTGAGCGAATAGAACTCAGCGAAGAGGATGGTATGATCTACGAGTTAAAAGAGCGATTTGAGTCGGTGGGTGCAGTACCTCGATTCTGGTATATCCCATCAGACACGGGATTTACAACGGTTGCATTAGCTTTAGATGACCTCTCCGAGGATCCTTCTTTACTCGTTTATGGCGCGGGGACACATAGCGATCCGAGAATAGCAACAATAAGAGCAATAACAGAAGCAGCGCAGTCGCGACTCATGCAGATAGTGAGTGGCGATGTAATGAAAACGCCATTTGTAATGAGTTATTCCGCAATGAAGCGATTGAATAAGCACTGGTATGAAGATAAGGGAGACGAAAAAGTGAAGTTGAACGAGCTTCCAGCTCTGGCGACTGATACAATAGATGGTGATATAATGGTTGCACTAGATAAATTAAAGGCGCTCGTGGACCGAGTAATTGTGGTAGATTTAACGCGGGCTGAGATAGGTATTCCAGTTGTCAGGGTGATTATTCCCGGATTTGAAGTGTATGCACGGAACTCGGAGAGGATAGGGCATAGGTACAAGTGAGTTGGCACAAAAATCCATCGGTTTTTGTGCTGACAATGAATGCAAAATGCAAAAGTCAAATTCAACGGTGCTTTAGATTTCGCGGAGAAAACTTCCTTATCGCCTCTTCCAGTTCCTGACGATATTCTAAATCGTCACGTTCGACCTCTCGAAGTATTTCCTCCCTTGTCTTCGATTTAGAACTGAAAAACGCGAACCTTGTCAACGTATGTAGTGGTGAGATATACG
>QBUN01000185.1:0-1141 GCA_013180565.1 Candidatus Methanophaga sp. GoMg3.2
TACTCGCCCTAAAACAACCTCCGCTGTCTCGGGTCAGTGATCGAAATCACCGACTTCATGCACCAATCCACATACCTCTTCTTCCATATATACTCGCCACCTTCTCGTTCTACCGCTTCCAAGATGAAATACGTCTTGTCGCCCTCTATTTCTAGACCGCCATCTTCCACGTCCATATCATGACCCACGCAAACGCTCTGATCACAAAAGAACTGGCATTTACCGTTGTAGAAGTAAAAGCATCGGAATCTCGGCTTTGTCATTCCCAGCGTCTTCCCTTTCCAGGCATCGGTATGCATGAATTCGCCACTCTCTGCTATCTTTTCCGCAATTCTTACCCGCTCTTCGACATCTTCTATCCTTCGTAAATACTCCATCCCCTCTTCCTTTAGCCTTATGCTCTCTGGTCTTTTGTCCTCTTCGGGGAAGAAGTCATCCACGTCCGCTTCTATCACATCCCATCGGTTCAGCCAGTTTTTCAATGGATATATCCGCTTCAGTTCCCAGTATTCATTTGCTGCAATTGCATGCTCCTTTTTGGAATAGAGAATAGTAAGCCGAACCTTCTTAGGTAAGAGCTCCCGGAACTTACCTGCCTCAAACCATTTCCGTAATGCCCAAACTGTTCTCGGGCCTCGTTTGAATCGCACCAGCCCGATGTCACCTTGTAGCTTCTGCACATATACATGATACGGCGCTTTCTGTTTTAGCTTTGTCGAACTCCCCTTTATCTCGTTCCATGTTACAGGTTCCGCTTTCTCTTCCAGTATCCTCTCTACCTCTTTCCGGAATTTCTCGTAGGGCATAAGTTAATATCACCTCTCTGAAGCTTCCAAAATGGTAATTCCTACAAGCTCGTCGCCCTTATATCGGAACAAAATGCCATTCTCATGCATTTCTGAATCTGTTGCTTTTTGTGGTCTATTAAAGCTTATATAGAGTACGTCCGCTTCTTTGTCATAGTCTATCCACATCTTAGCGACTGGAAATTTCAGAAGATGTGGTGTTGCTTTAAAAACCTCGTTCAATACACCCTCATGTGCTATTTCTTTCGCCATACTATCGCCTCCTTTTCCGGTTTTATCTTGCTTGTAAAATAAGAGGTAATTATAAATCCATCTTCTTTAGTAATTTCTTTGTA
>QBUN01000185.1:1770-3863 GCA_013180565.1 Candidatus Methanophaga sp. GoMg3.2
GGCCAAGCAACTCCGCGATTTTATGGATTGTCGTCCCGGCACCTAAGATGTAAAGCTCATCGTGAATCATGAACTCAGATGCGAAGCGTGCAATCTCCTCCTTCGCTCGCTCTTCACTCACACTCTGGAACAAGCTTTTACCCTGCTGTACCAGAACCGGCTCGTAAGGCGTGCGTGCATACCCAAATACCTTCATCCGCAGCTCGTTTCGCCTGTATGCGTCCTCATCGGTATCCATTACCTCGGCATCACGCAATTCTGATTGGGCATTTGCAAAATGCTCGACTAATTTCGCTGCACTCTTTGGACTAATCGCAAATACCGCAGAATGCATCTTCACACCCGCCGGGATACCTAATATCGGGATCTCTTTTTCGATTACGCTGTACACATCTCTTGCCGTTCCGTCACCACCACAGAACAGTAGTAACTCTACCCCGTTATCCAAAAATAGCTTACATGCGCTCTTTGTATCTTCTCTCGTGCTCATTCCATCGAACGAGTAGATCACTTCATAGCTCTGCTTTATTACCGTATCTTCGCCCATCTCGCCCGAGCAAGTGAGAATAAAATGGTCTGTATTTAGCGCATCCATGCATTTCTTCGCTCGTTCTAATGCTATCGGTTTAGCACCCCTTATCAGCGCTTCCTCTACCTGTCCGTCCGTTCCTTTTAGTCCTACAGACCCGCCCATTCCCGCTATCGGGTTGACGAGGAAACCTATTTTCATTTATCTATGCTCAAAAGTTTACTTTTAAATCAATTATATATGTGCCACTATACTATTTAAGGTATTCTATCCTCTCACGATAACCATTACGCATTTTTGGATAGATTCTCAATCAATAATTTCAATGAACTCCAGACTCTCGAAATCTGAGTCAAAAGTGATACTCTTCCTTATTCCATGATATTTGCATGTGGCAGCTATCAAAGCATCGTTTGGAAGCAAGCTATAATCAAATGATATTTCCGCAAAATCGCTAATAATCTCCTTGTTCATGTCAAGTATAAAAGTTTGAAGAAAGTCTCCTCAATGACATTATGAGCGGTAACAGCTTCGTTTTCGTTCACTGCGAAATTCAAAAGCTTGATTGCATCATCTAGACCGTAAAAGTGCCGGATAAACACAGAGGTATCAATAAATATCTTCACTTTCGAACCTCTCTTCAAGTTCCTTTATTTTCTCCTCTGGCAGTTGTGCCATGACAAATTCACGGAGATTCAGTTTCGGTTTAATTGTAACCCTAACCTTTGTCTTTTCTTTCAGCTTTATCTTTTCAAAGGGTTTAAGCACTCCGTCCTCATATAAACATTCGATTACTTCTGACATGGTTTGATTATTTGAGTTGCAGGTATTTAAACCTCTCGGGGAAAATACTATCTTCTTTGGTATGATAAAGCGTTCTTTTTAAAAGAAAGCTTTTTTTAGTCATACTTCCTTTATAATTTATTAGGAGGTCGCGGATAAATAGATATATGTACCCAAAAGTTAGGATGAGACGTTTGAGAGCTTTGAACATATTAACAGAAAGCAGGGTTTCCATAGACGATCTGATTCTCCCGTTGTTCATTGACGAGACAATAGCAGCCAAAAAATCGATTGAGTCCATGCCCGGTCAGTATAGACACCCAATAGAAGGAGTAGTAAAAGAGGTCTCAGAAGCACGTTCGCTGGGTATAAAATCAGTGCTGCTGTTTGGAATACCCGCGAGTAAGGATGAAACAGGAACTGAAGCATTCAATAACGAAGGTGTGGTACAACGCGCTGTTAGACGGATAAAGCAGGATATTGATGACATTGTTATTATTACCGATCTATGTCTTTGTGAGTACACAACACATGGGCATTGCGGGCTTATAAAGGATGGGCAAGTGCTCAATGACCCAACACTGGAAGTGCTGGGCAAGATAGCGGTAAGTCAAGCGCAATCGGGTGCGGATATTGTCGCCCCTTCTGGCATGATGGACGGTATGGTAAAGGCGATAAGAGCGAAACTAGACGACGAAGGCTTCTCAGATACTGCTATCATGTCATATGCAGCGAAATACAATTCGGCTTTATACGGCCCTTTCCGCGAGGCGGCCGATTC
>QBUN01000184.1 GCA_013180565.1 Candidatus Methanophaga sp. GoMg3.2
TCAACTAACGCGGCTCTTTGCAACTCGTATATCTTACGACAACCAGTCATCGCGATCTTCAACCCACGCTCAAATTCTTCCTTTTTTAGTCGACCATCCATCTGCAACAGCGTAATTGTGTTTGTCCTTGCAATCATTGCTACTGGCATATCCGCCTCACCGAAATTGTCCTCTTTTGCATCCAGGTCCAATACCACTTCTCCATCTATTTTACCAATGGCAACAGAAGAAACCAAATCTTTCATTGGTATTCCGGCATCAGCAAGCGCGACAGAAGCCGCATTTATGCCCGCTGTCCTCGTACCTGCATCCGACTGAAGTACCTCTACATACACTTCTATCGCAGTCTTTGGATAGAGTTCTCTTAGTATAACAGGGTCTAACGCTTTCCTACTAACCATCGAAATCTCCTGACTCCTTCTGTCCGGCCCAGGTCTCTTTCTATCATCTACCGAAAAAGGTGCCATGTTATACCGGTATTTGACTACCGCCATTTTCGCATTTTGAAAATGTCTTGGATGCATCTCCCTAGGACCATATACTGCAGCAAGCGTGGAAATGAGGAGTGAAAAATAGAAATGGGACAGGAAGTTATAGAGGATATAAGGAAGGATTACGTGTATGACCTGATAGAACAGGGAAAGAGGGCAGATGGGCGCGGATTTCTCGATTTCCGTGATATCACCGTAGAACGGGACCTAATAAAGAAGGCGGATGGCTCAACACGGGTGCAGATAGGCGATACAGTAGTTTTAGTAGGTGTGAAGGTTGAACCAGGTGCGCCTTTCCCCGATACTCCTAACAAGGGGGTTTTAATGACCAATGCAGAGCTTGTACCACTGGCATCGCCGGAATTTGAGTCGGGACCGCCGGGTGAAAACAGTATAGAACTAGCAAGAGTTGTAGATCGTGGTATTAGGGGCTCAGAAACGATAGATTTGGAGAAGTTGTGTATAGAAGAAGGGGAGAAAGTATGGATGGTTTTTATAGATATACATACTTTGGACAACGATGGTAACTTGGTGGATGCCGCTGCATTGGGTGCTATTATGTCTCTTTTGAACGTTACTATACCCTATGAGCAATATGGCTTAACGGGGGAAGACACATTGCAGATACGGGACACACCTGTTGCGGTAACAGTGGTGGAAATTGGAGGGAACCTCTTAGTGGACCCAAATGTATATGAAGAGAGTGCAGCCACGAGCAAGTTGACAGTGATTTCAAATGCGGATGGGTCAATATCCGGACTGCAAAAGAGTGGCAGTAGTGGCTTAACGGAAGAAAAGATAGTAAAGATGATCGAAATAGGGATCGAAAAGGCGCGAGAAATAAGGGAGAAGTATTTACCTAAAATTTAGAGTAATAATATGGATGTATAGTAATTTCACTGGAAAATTCGACAGTGCAGGGCTGAGCAAATACTTTTTCTCGTTTTTGATTTCAAGTGTGTGTCTGAGCCCGATTTTTTTTCGTCTTCAACTTCAGCCTATAATAGTTTAATGGATGAGAAATCTTCTCACATATGTCGTCACTTCCAACACAGTTACCATAAGTGCGCATTGTCGCACAGGACGGTGCGGTATAACGAACACTTCCCGTACCGCCTGCAATATGCCGCACCTGATACCTTGTTCGCTCTTCATCAAAATCCGGCGAGTTCTTGTAAATCTCTATTATCTCATCTTCACTCAGCCCTAAATTCAACAAGAAAGCAGTAACCGCAAATCGCGCACCGTGAGTGACATTTATACCCTCTTTTAAGTTGCTCAGAATGTGGGCTATACAAGGCGGGAAACAGTTTGGGTCCTTCACGATGAAGCCTTCCGCATCGCCAAACTTCTTTCGGGTTTCCTCCAGCTCGCGCTTTATCTCCTCGGTATAGCCTCTTATCGCATTACATACATCTGCGGGAACGTTCAATGGCAGGTCTTTCATTATCCTTTCATAGATCGCTTCCTGGATAATGCGAATAAATTCGCCCTTTTCCAGTTTCACACGCCCCTTCTCCAATCCACGGTTCACCAGTTTCCATTTTTTATCATGTAGATTAATTGTGAACCGCAAGTAATCAACGAAAGGCATCTGAACATGCTCACGGAAAAAATCCACGCGTATGCTAAACTCTTCGGCCATCTCATAAATAATATCAGTGTCCGTGCGGGAATCGGCTAATAACTTTTCGTGTGCCGCTTTAGCTTCGGATAACACATATCTGCGGACAAGGTGCTCGTCATGGATGCATGAGACAAGAATACGAGCAAAAGGATAAGATAGTAATTCCATCTCCGCTTGCGCGTTGGTGATTACAGCAGGCTTTAGGATCATTCCATCCTTTATCGCTTCTAATATCCTCACCTTGCCTCTCAGTCTCGCACGTTCAAAAGCAGCAGAGTTTATTAAATTCTCCAGCGTGGCACCTGATTCGTCTACATATCCCGATGCCGAGGAAAGGAAAGGATAAAAGCATAAATGTGTGGAATTCCGTTCCATCGTAATCGCCCTATTTTTCAGTTAATCAATCTAAATTTTGTAGCATCAATGGTATTTCTCTTATAGCTCAAAGTTACTTTTTCTTCTGCAAAGACTATCCAGATGTCTATTGTATCCTGTTCGTAGGCAGTTTTATCTAGAATCACTTTCTGAACTTCTGTAAGCGGTATTAGCAATACCCCATTCCGGGATACTAACAGATAGTCCTCTCCCTTTTGTAATGAATCAATGAAACTTCCGGGTTTACGCCCTCTAAAAGTAATTTGCCAACCCTTTGGTTTTTTACTACCTGGACGGATAAACGCTTTTTTACCATCAATTATAGCCTCATATCTTCCCCATTCTCCAATTTTTCTGCCGCATTTCTCAAGTATCTTCTTCAATTCATCACCAAATACTTCTTCTTGACCCTTCTCTTCGAGAACTTTTGTGATGACATTCTTTTTGAGCAAGAAGAAATTTAGCTCCTCTCTCAATGTGCGTACTAAAAATTTTTGGATGGCATTAAGCTTTTGTAGCTCTCCCTGCGCTACTACGGCATATTTGTTGGCTTTAAACAATTTAATCAGGTATAATTCCAACGCCTTCCTGACGACGGTATCGTTAAAATCCGATTGCATGACGGGACGACCATCATTGATTATAAGAGCTTTACTCCAATTTTTTATTTTATCTTCAGGATTGCTCATGTGCGTTTTCAGTCGAATGTAAATGCTTTTAGCCTCGCCAATATATACCCTATTTTTACCTTCAAATAGTATGTAAATACCGGGGAACTCTATCCTACCTAATTCGATGTTTAGCACTTCCAACGCCTTCATAGTCCGGGGTATCTCCCACGATCGAATCTGTTTTGTAGTTCGAGCTCTTATTATGCCCTCACTATTCTCAGGGTCTTCCTGATACCCGATATCACTATTAGACATGATTCTACCTCTTTACTAATGTAATAATTGATTCTCTCAATTTATAGCTTCTTATCTGTCCTGATCGCCTTTCTCTCGCTTTTTCTATCTTCTCGACATCAAGACCCAAATCCAATCCTATTTTAGCTATCAGTAAATCTGTAGGAACATAAACATCCGCTATTAGACTATCACCAACTACTAAAATGAATCTCCCACCGGAATTTAGGGAAGGGATAACCTTCTTCATAACCTTATACAAATCGTCGAAATACTTATGAACGATATATGGCATATCCGTTCTTCTATAACTCCCCCTCTTCTCAATGTTCCACACAATTTCGGTTTTTATCTTCTCTATCCAGTCATTTGAATAAGTCAAACCAGACCTACAAAACTCTTTTATTAATCCTTTAGAAACATTATCAC
>QBUN01000183.1 GCA_013180565.1 Candidatus Methanophaga sp. GoMg3.2
AAATGGAAAGTGCAAAAGTCAGAATTCAACAGATAGCGCTAATGAGCTTTTTGAAGACAAAAAGCCCATCCCCGCTTTATATTTTGCATTTTGATGCTTGGTGCGTGGACTTTTTACTAAGCTATACAAATACCCCTCGCCTGTTTCATATGTCCCTTTTAACGCATGGACATCTTATGCTTTAATAGCATTCAATAAATACGGAGATAAAAATTGGTTAAACCAAGAACTCAGTTGTCTGATCTAAATGTCTGTGAGCATGGGGGGGAACAAGATGGTGCCGAAGTAATAGACTTCAGCGTGAATCTAAACCCTTACGGACCGCCTGATTTTGTTCACGAGGTGATAAAGGGCGCAATAGACGCGATAAAGTTATATCCCGACACCGAATGCAGCGAGTTAAGAGCGAGAATATCACAAAAATTCGGCTGTGATACGGGCGAAGTACTGGTGGGGGCAGGTGTTTCTGAGCTCATCCAGCTCGTAACTCTTGCGTTCATGAAAAATCGAGTGCTCATACCGCAACACACTTATGGCGAATATGCCGTTGCGGCAAAGATGATGGGTGCGAAGATAAAGCGAATAGAAATGCCTGACCTACGAATCAATCCCGAATTGATAATGGCGGAGATGAAGCCCAATGACGTGGTATTCCTTTGCAATCCGAACAACCCAACAGGCCAGTATCTCGTCAAAAATGAGGTAGCACAGATAATAGAAGAAGCTGAGCGAATTGATGCGCTGGTAGTGCTGGACGAAGCGTATGTGGACTTTGTGAAGCATACATTTCCTGCACATAATTTATCCACTCAGAATATGATTATTCTGCGCTCTTTAACAAAATCGTTCGCCATACCGGGTGTAAGAGTGGGCTATGCGATTTCAGCGGAGGAAATTATAAAAGAGATGACGAAGATAAAACTGCCGTGGAGTGTGAGTGTGTTTGCACAGAAGATAGCGGCGGCAGTAATTAGTACAGAAGGCGATGCCTTTCTAGCTGGGACGATAGAGAAAGTAGAACGGAGTAAAGAGAAGATGGAGAATGCATTAGGGATGCATTCAGATGCTAATTTTTATGCTCTTGATGTGGGTAATGCAAGAGAAGCGAAAAGTGAACTTTTGGGGGCTGGAATCAGGGTAAGAGATTGCAGTTCTTTTGGCTTGCCTTCTCATATACGGTTCTCCGTGAGGACGGATGAGGAGAATGAGTTGCTGATCCACAACTTTTCTTTAGAAAAGAAAACTTGACTAAAGAAACGGGGTTTTCTGCGAAGCTTTTTTGATAAAACTTTTTTAAAAAGTTTTGTAAATGTTTTTGCGAAGCAAAAAAAAAGTTTAGCTCCGATTTTCTTATGTAAAAAGAAAAAGTTTTAAAAGCTTTACCAAAGAACTAATATACTTTATAGACAATAAAAATGAACCAGACAAGAGATATTATATCCGGTTGGATAGAACTATCAGGACTGCCAAAGTTCGTAACTACTATGCTCCCGTTCCTCCTGGGCGCGGTATTAGCATGGGCTTATGGATCTTCGATAGACTGGATTGTGCTGGTCTTATCGCTGCTTGCAGTGTTCCTGATAACCGATTCATGCTTCGTACTAAATGCGTGCAGCGTATACGCGGATCTAAAGCGAAACGGTGTCGATTTCTGTCCCGTAGATGGAACAAGCACGCTTCATTCCACGGCAGTCAGCGGCCGGTTTAACGCACTCGCGAAAGGGCATATAACAGTGAAACAGGCGGCTATTGGCTCTTATCTGTGCATATTGGCCGCATTACCAATCGGCGTGCTGTTGCAATTCTATTTCAAGACCGGCGTTCTGACCTTGCCGCTCGGGCTCATCGGCATCTTCATTGCATACGCGTATTCACGTGGACCACAGTTCTCTTACCGCGGATTGGGCGAGATAGCGCTAACCCTTGGGGTAGGGTGGTGGACAGTGTTCAGCGGTTACTATTTGCAAGCGCACCAGGTGAGCTGGCTCCCTATTGTCGTTGCGTTGCCTTGGGGTATAGACGTATTCAAGCTGAAATTAACACGCGAAATACCTGATTTTGACTGCGATCAGGTGATAAGACGCAGGAACTTGACAATTCGTATGGGCAAAGTCACGGCTGTCAGCCTATATTTACCGTTAACGGTCGCTTCATGGCTCGCATTTATCCCTATCGTGTTCTTAGACGTACCATATATAGGGTTCGTGCTGTTAGCTCTTCCTATGTTCTTCACTGCGAAGAGTTTGATATCAATTCAAACGTTTAAAAAGAGTTTAATCAAAAATAGTGATCGATGGAAAGCCGAAGTAGGTATGCAAGCCATAATTAAAAACGCATTCACCGGTATGATACTGATTCCCGTTGCGCTTATTGGTATTTTTGCTCTTAAGATTCTTGTATCGGTTTAGATTATTTTGTTGTATATAGATAAAGATTATTACTACAAACATCAAAGTAGAAATGCTGAAAATGGACATACTAATCCTACCAAAGCTGCTTCCCAGAGCGGACATCATTGGCGGACCTATCTTAATCTATCATCGAATCAAGAACATGTCTTCGATGGGGCATAAGATAACCCTGATTGCGCCCGCCTATACGGAAGAAGATCGAACGGATAAAAGCCTTGACCCCTTCTGTGAAAAGATTATCAAGATCGATTCTGTCCGAGAGCGACCGGAAGAAGAAGTAAAGGCACTTTATAAACAATTGAATAGACCAAGGGACTTCTTAACTGGGGACGGTGGTTACAGTGACGGGCTAGACGAGGCATTGAAATCAACATTAAAGGATAACCATTTTGATGCGGTTATTGCTGAATATTCAATGATGGGGCAGTACATAGAGTCAAATCGGAGCCTCATCCCAGCAGATACCATGTCTGTGATTTCGGTACATGAATGCTATACAAAAGCGTTTGAACTAAGAGCCGAAAAGGGGGAGGCTATTAGTGCGGATACAATAAAGGAGCTATTTAATTACGAGTTTAAGATGTATGACGTTGCAGATAGGATTTTATCATTAACCCGGGAGGATGCCGATATTATGCTAGGCTATGCGCCAGAACTGAAGGACAAGATCAGGGTAGTGCCTCACGGAGTGGACACAGGATTTTACACGCCGTCTGAGAATAAGTCCTGGGCAAGAAACACAAAAAATATACTTTATCTTGGTAATTTCATGCATAATCCTAATGTAGATGCGGTAAATAATTTCATCAACCACTGCTGGGCGAGAATCTTGCGGGAAGTTCCGGATGCTAAGTTTTACGCGATTGGTGCTACTCCACCACAGGAACTCCTGGATTTGAGATGTGAGAATGTAATTGTCCAGGAAGGCGGGACTAACGATAATGTGCGACGGATTTACCGGGATAGTGATGTGTTAGTGGCGCCGATTGAGTTGGGTACAGGTTTCAGAGGCAAACTGTTAGAAGCGATGGCTTGCGGGCTGCCAGTGGTTGCCACTCGACTGGCTACTTTTGGTATAAATCCTGTAAAAGGAGAAGATATGTTCGTGACTGATGATTATGTGTCTTTCTCCAAGTACGTAATTATGCTTTTAAATGATCTCGAGCGGAGGAAGAAGATTAGCACGAATGCCTTAGCATTAGCACTGAAATTTGACCATAGGTATGCAGCCGAGAAATTAGAGCGGGTGCTTAAAGAAGGTAAAAATCTGGTATTTGTATAGGGCTGGAAAGGTTCACACCATCGTATACCACAAATGATACAAAGTTATGGAAGGCATCACGGCGATAAGCGAGTTTTAATATCGCCGCCATGCTATTGTGACTTAAGCCAGGCATG
>QBUN01000403.1:0-6885 GCA_013180565.1 Candidatus Methanophaga sp. GoMg3.2
CGATAGGCTTGTCCAGCTCGTCATCCCAGAAAATAGCGCCCATAATACATGCCTGCGCACAAAAACCGCAGCCTATACACTTATCCTTGTTCAATATCACTCCGCCACCTTTCCGTACCCTTAACGCATCCGTAGGACAGACCTTAGCACATGGCGGATACTCACATGCCCGACACACAACGACCACAAAACCGCGTTCTATGCCGCCTGCTGACCGCACCCTTATTGCAGACTTGTCAAAGCCAGCCCTACCTACTCTTCTTGTACATGCAAACATGCACTCCATACAGCCAATACATTTGTTCACATCCAGTACCGCTAATTTCTTGACCATTATCTATCTATCTCCCTCACTCATCTTATTATGCATACACCTTATTTGTACCCTATGTAATAGATTTCTTGTTCTGCTGTAAATCTATGTAATCTTGTGGTTATAAAATGTAACTTACCTGAATATGTCTTCCTCCCGGGGGAACAGGACTTCTTTTATATCGCTTTCGCAGCGCTTCAACTTCAATCCTCGCACAAGAACAACCGGTATGCCCTCTTTGAATTCACCCATTATAAGGTTCGCAGCCGCACATATCTCGTCCGCTATCGCTTCTTTTGTTACCATTGCGACCTTTCCAAACCGGTCCTCCTCGCCTCTCCTGTCCAGTAAAGCGGGAATGCCGGAAACACCCATGCACGTGCCGGTTACGCCGTCTCGAAACGCTCGGCCGAAAGAATCAGAGAGCAGAACTGAAATTTCTACGCTACTACGCCGTTCTATCTCATCTTTGAGCAGATATGCACTCCGTTGCGGGTCTTCGGGCAGCAACACCGCCTTGCCTTGCTCTACATTTGATTCGTCTACGCCCGCATTTGCACATACAAAGCCATGTTTGGTCTCTACAATGATATGATTCCGCATCTTTTTCACTACTTCTTTTGCCTCGTTGAGTACAAGTTGCGCGATTCTTGGGTCCTTCTCTGTATCTTTCGCCATCTGTTCCGCCACATCGCCCACTTCCACTTTGAGAAGGTCAACGACTCGGCCTTCGCTCTTTGATACTATTTTAGATGTGAATACGATTGCATCACCGTCTTCTAAACCAAGTTCTTTATCTTCTAATGCATTAAGGAATAAGGCGGTCAAATCATCGCCCTCTTTTATCTCCGGTAGGTTATCTATGCCTATTAGTTCCAGATGCTTCGCGAATTCCGGCACTTTCTTCTTCTTCCCCCTTTTATCTCATTAGTCAAGAACTTTAAATTAAATTAAACTTATACGTTCTCAAGAAAAAAAAATCAAAAATGATCGCCACAGAGACCACAGAGCACACAGAGTGAACATACTCAGTGCTCTCGGTGTACTCGGGGGCAAAAAATACACTTTTTATATACAATTAAAAATGCGAAAAAATCAGATTTTTGAAGAACGGGCAGAAGAATATGACAAGTGGTTTGATGAAAACCCGTTTGCCTACAAGTCAGAAGTTCTAGCTTTAGGGAAGTTCATACCAAAAAACAGTAAAGGTTTGGAAGTAGGAGTAGGTACAGGGAGATTTGCAGTTCCTATGGGTATCCAAATGGGTGTGGAACCAGCAAGAGCGATGGCAGATATTGCAAGAAAACGTGGAATAGAAGTATATGAAGCAAAAGCAGAGAAACTCCCTTTTGATAATGAGTCGTTCGACTTTATTTTGATGACCACAACAATATGCTTTTTACAAAATCCTATGCTTGCACTCCAGGAATCAACAAGAGTTATTAAACCCGGCGGATATATTATAATCGGAATGATAGATAGTGATAGTTTTCTTGGCAAGGCATATGAATCAAAAAAGAAGGATAGTAAGTTTTATAGATATGCCCACTTTTACTCGGTTAGTCAGGTTTTGAAGTGGGTTAGAAAATTAGGTTACTCTCATATCAAAATTTGTCAAACAATATTCAAAAACCCAGGAAAGATAGCAGCTATTGAGCCTGTTAAAGACGGTTCTGGAAGAGGAGGCTTTGTTGTCATTTCTGCACAAAAGGATGTACGTCTGGACTTTCATCCGGATCACGTTCGGAGATCGCTTTCATGATTTGACTCGCTACAGGCGGACATCCGGAAACAAAAACACCCTGCTCTTTATGCTGTTCTGTGCAGTTACCGATGCAGAGCGTACCGCATGGGACCGACTCGTGCCCCTTCCCAATTGCAATAGTAACATTCTTTTGCTCGGGGAAGTAGTTGAACATCTTATCACCGTATCGTTTCAGGAACATAAAAAGTGTGGACTGGCAGGCACTGCAGGACTGTTCATCAAGTATTGTAACACCGGGGAACCGTATCGATAAGTTCTCGGGAGGGCGTTCAAAAGGCGAGCAAAAATCATGCCATGTATCCGGATTCACCTGTATCCTGGAGATGTCTATCACGCCGTATCCTCGCTCAGCGCCAATACGCAGGTGTGGCACATCCTCTGCATTCAGCCCCATGAGTGCGCATGCAACCGCATCTGCTGCGAATGGATCAATCCCAAGCACAACAAGATCGAGTTTCTTCGCCTGGCCAGCACTTGGCCCCAGCCCTTCCATACCAGTAGTGCCATCAACAATCGCTAGATGCGGACGAAGAACAGAGGACATATCAGCAATAGCGATATTAAGCGATCTGTCACTCACACCCTCTATTTGAGGCAGCATGTGGAGCTCGATTTTTGTACGGCGCCACAGGCATCCTTTCATATTCTTCACTGCGAGCGTAACGACTGTGTGCATGTGGGTTTTCATTACCGGGATTGAAACGACAACGTCGTACTCGACCACTTCCGGGCAGACCGTAAGCGACTGTATTGCAACGCCGCCTTCGACAATCACATGAACGGGCTGCCGAACGTCCATATCTATCAAAGGACAGTTACGCTCACGAGCCACAGACGCAATACCAGTTGCTTCGAATGCGGCCATTGTTTTGACGCCGATTATTGGACTCTCACCAACAGCGACAGTTGCTCCTGCCTCGCGGAACAGATCAATTGCTGCCGCTACAACCTGGGGGTTGGTTGTAATACCCGATTCGGGACTGGCAATTCGGCCTGCATTCGGCTTTAAAAGAACTCGCTTGCCCTTGACCGCAGCGAGGTTGATTTGCGCGAGAACCGCCCTCGTGTTATCATATGCGCCCTCTCCCGTAGCGACGTGGACATGTGGATTAGACCAGTCATCGCTAAATGGCGTTGGCAGTAGAGATTTTATATTCATTTTATTACATCTTTGAATTCCAGTTCCTCTTTACATACACAAAATAAATCTTGATTTTGATATTAGATATTGTTTGATATTTGGTGCTTATGATTTATGATTTCTCGCAGCTAAGGCAAAAATGAATTTAAGGTATCCCTTCTCTATCTATGAGGTCAATCAACTCATGCAAAGTCAGTTCAGCGATTTCCGCAGCTTTCCATAGTTGTAGTCTTTCCTTCCCGGTATAATCTCAGAGCCTTTCTCAATTATTTAAAAATGGAAAAATAAAAAAGTACTCAGTGGATCTCTCTAAAACGCATAATCCAACTGAGCGTACAACTGCTTATCCTTGAAATACTTCAGCGACATCGCACTCGATGGGCAATAAGAAGCGCAACTTCCACAGCCTATACAGCCATCACCGACCTTCGCAACCTTCTTCACTCCGCTTACCACTGTTGCGACACCGAAAGTGACCACAGGCACCGTCTCCTCTGTCAGCGCGATCGCCTCAACTGGGCACACATCCACACACACACCGCACCCAACACATATCAGATCGTCAACTACTGAAGTCACCGCAGGTGTCTCAAGGAAATTCTTCGCCAGCAACACGTTAGCCCTAGACGCAGCCGCCGTGCTCATCGCTATGCACTCATCTATCATCGCAGGATAAACCGCAGAACCACAGATGAACACGCCCTCGTTTATCGTATCAACCGGCGTTAACACCATCTTCGGTCGTTCTTGCGCCTCCATAAAGAACCCATTTTTTAGTGGTATATTGAACATCTTGCTCAATCGCTCATTCGCGTCTGCAGGCATCATTGGCGTGCTTAACACTATCTGGTCCGGCTTTATCTGTACCTCATCGTTGAATATCACGTCGAACAGCGACAGAATACCATTACTAAATTCTGGCTGCTTCTTCTTGTCATATCTGAGGAATATCACACCCTTCTCTCTCGCATCTTTGTATATCGCTTCCCACTTACCGTACGTCTTTATGTCCTGATATAACACGAATACGTTAGCGTCCGGGTTCTTCTCTTTCACTTTTAACGCACTATCCACCACTTCGATGCTGGTAGACTTTGAATTAACTACTCCCTCGTTCGGTCCCATATCTTGAACAAACGCGATTGTCCCGGCATCTGATTTACCAGCCTTCCTGAATTCGCTCAGCGTTACTACCTTGTTATCAGAGCCATATCCCAAGTATCCCTCAGGCACGAATTCACGTGCACCGGTTGCGATTACACATGCGCCAAATTCTATCTCTTCATCCGTTCCATCTCCGACTATCCGCGCCTTAAACGAACCCGCTCTTCCTCTGACGTCCTCTTCTTTCGCGTTCGTATAGACGGTTATCCGCTCGTTACTCTTTACTTTATCTACAAGTCCTGTTAAAACGTCAGAAGCTTTTTCACCACTCTGTAACTCCGTGAAATCCCTCAAACCGCCTCCAAGTTCAGGCTCATTCTCCACCAGATATACTTCGTAGCCCGTATCGGCAATCCCAAGCGCCGCGGTCATTCCAGATACACCACCACCGATGACGAGTGCTTTTGGTGTCACAGGATACCGCACAATCGGAATCTCATCAAGATACTTCGCTCGCTCTATTGCCATCCTTAGCGTATTTCCAGCCACGTCCGTCGCTTCCGCCTTATCATGCACCCAGGCACACTGTTCCCGTAAGTTCACGAACTCGAGTAGATACGGATTCAATCCAGCATTGGCACAGGCATCTCTGACTACATCCTCATATTCCCTCGGCGAGCAGCCCGCAAACACGATTCTGTTCAAGCCCTCGTCCACGATTCCACCTTCTATCGCTGACATCGCCTCTTTCATCGTCTTCGTCTCACTGTTCACCAGCTCTACGCCTTTCACGCCTTTCACTCGCTCCGCAACCGCAGGTATATCAACAGTCTGCCCCACTTCGCCTTCACAGTCACAGATAATAACGCCTATCTTTGGTGGCGCATCGCCCACTTCTATGTATTTCCTATCTTCCTGCCCTGGAATCGGCTCAGTGCGCTGCGAAAGAACCGCTGCTTTTAATGCCGCACCACTTGCCAGTCCAACGCTTTCACGCACTTTCATCGGTGCCGTTGCCGTTCCACAAGCGAAAATACCTGGAACACTAGTCTCTATCGGACTCGTGATACCGGTCTCAATATAGCCGTATTTATCCGTATTTACTCCCGTTATCTCTGCAAGTCTGCCTAAAGTCTTTGATGGTAGGAGGCCAACTGCAAGAACTACCATATCGAGTTTTAACTTATCTATCGTGCCTTTTTCTAGATTTTCGAACTTTACCGTCAGAGTGTCTCCCTCTGGTATCACCTCTGGTGTTCTTGACCTTATGTAATGCACACCGTACTTATCCTTCAAATCCGCAACCAGCTCTTCATCCTTACCAAATACTCGTACATCCATGTAGAAGACGTAAACGTCAATATCCGGGAATCGCTCCTTTATGTCCCACACCTCTTTCGCGGTGTACGCACAACACGCCGTAGAGCATATCTCGTTCTCCTGGCATCGCGACCCCACACACTTGATGAATCCTATCCGCTTCACTTGCTTACCATCCGAAGGTCGCACCAGTTTGCCGCTATCACCAGCAGTCACAGTCTTGAGTATCCCCTCAAAATCCAACGAGGGTACAACATCCGGACTTCCAAATCCATAACTCTTTGCTATCTCATCGAAGACATCATATCCCGGTGCCAACACCACGCTCTCCGCATCTATCTCCTTACCTGACGCTTTCAACTTGAAATTGCCCGCTGAGCCCGATAAACTCTCTAACTCGCTTGATAGCATCAGTTCTATGTTCGGATGATTACTCACCTTGGCAATGTATGGCGATAATCCCATCTGGCATTCCGAGAGTTCAGCCATCTTTCCACCGAGTTCCGCATTCTTCTCTACTAAATAGACTTTATAGCCCGAGTTTGCAAGATCAAGAGCTGCTGTTATTCCTGCAACTCCGCCTCCAATAACTGCTATTCCCATTTTCACACCACCTTCCCAAGTAACTCTTTTGTATCCACGGCATTTTTATCAAGTCCTAGTTCTTTCGCATCTATTCCCAGCGCGAGACCCAATAACTGCGTTATATACACAACCGGCATATCTATCTCAACATGGAGCGCTTTTTCTATATCCGCCTGCTTGCCATCCAACATCATGCCGCAGAGCGGGCATGCAAGCGCAATACAATCCGCACCGGCACTCTTTGCCGTGTCTAATATCTTCCGCGCCATCTCAAATGCTATATCACTCCGCGTCATCATAAGAGGTCCACCGCAACACAGCGACTTCATCTGACTGAAAGGGACTATCTCCCCGCCCATCAGCTCTATCAACTTGTCCATCAACTCAGGGTCGTCAGGGTCATCAAAAGCAGTCTCCGGCGGTCTCCCAAGATAACAGCCATAATACGGCGCAACTTTCAGATTTAGCTTCTTCGAGATCTTACTTGACAATTCTTCCAGCCCTATGTCGTTTACAAAGACATCCAGTACATGCTTCGCATTTATCTTACCGTTATAGTCCAGTGAGCTATCTATCCCTTTCACTTTCGCACGCAGTTCATCATCGGCCTTCAACGCGATGTTACTCCGCTCTAAATTGTAATAGCAAATACTACAC
>QBUN01000403.1:7520-17198 GCA_013180565.1 Candidatus Methanophaga sp. GoMg3.2
ACTTCCTTCCGCATCCCCAATAGGCTCATCTGAATGATCTTCCTCGGATTGTAACTCGGAACGTATTCGGTTATGGGGCATCCTATCGTGCACGTGCTACACTGGAAACATGCCGTGAGGTGCTCGCCCCCACGTTCGTTCATTATCTCTTCTTTAAAGTTCGGGTCCAGTTCCCAAGTCTTTATCATTTTATCTTAAGCACTCTTCCAGCTCATCCTCTTCGTAAGCAGTGAATGGTAACGGCTCATCAACGTCTTTTCCGGGTTCATACTTGAAAATCTCCTGCACTTTCTGCGTAATCACCGGATAGAACCGCGTCAATGGTATGTCCTTTGGACATGCATCTTCACATGCTCCACACCCTACACATGTCGTACTTACGTGATAAACCCTCGTGAGGTGATAAAACAACTGACCCGTTGGTAACCCGATCGCACCTCTCAGCTCTGCTAAGTTCAACAGATCCCCTCCTACTGGGTCACCCAAAGGTTGATCGAAGAAACATTCCTTGCAATAGCATACGGGACACACATCTCGGCAGTTCTTGCACACTATACAGTCCTGTAAAAACTCCTCTAATGCGTCCAGGCTGTTTAGCTCTGGCAAGCTCGCTAACTTCGCCTTCGCTTCCGCCGCTATCTTCTCTTTTTCCGCCGCCCTTTCTAAGTCCTTATCTTCCAGCGATATGTCTAAAGCAGATAACGCATCAACGCCCCTATCCGTTAGCCCTGCAACTACCACGTTCTCTCCAGCACCCTTCGCTATTATGATGTCCCCTTCATCCGCAAGCTTATTTTCACATATCGCACAGGCTTCTCTTATCGTAATCCCTTTACCTTCCAATTCCGTTATCTTCGCACTGTCCGCCTCATCACCTATATCGGCGTAGTGCTCTCTATAAACCTGGTTCGTGTAAGTGCCCGCGCAATCCACGGCTATGAGCAGCATACTCTCCTTATCCATCTGTTTCAGTTTTATCAATTCTATCGCTGCCATTATCTCGCACGGCTTTGCCACTATACCTACTTTCTCCTTTATCGTCCAGCCCTTAACAAGATTTGCTGCGTTTACACTGAACGAAGGAGCGAAGATAGCAGATGCCGCTGATTCTATCTTATCTGCATCTTTTACCAGCATGTAGGACACATTCTTTCCCGTTCTATGTGGCATTACCAGACAATCCACGACTCCTTTATCGAGTAACCCCTTAAGTAGCCCCTCTAAATCCTCATGTTTCAGCTCTGCTCCTTTCATAGTATCTTACCTCCAAGTGGATTGGGTCCCAGTTCCTTCACCTCTTCCGTCAATGACTTCATCGTATTTGCAAACTTCTCGCCCTCTGATGCGCTTATCCAGTACGATTTGAATCGGTCGTCAAGCCCAAATTGCTTCAGAATTGTCCGTATCGCCGCTATCCTCCGCCTGGCATAGAAGTTCCCTTTTATATAATGACACTCCCCTGGATGGCAGCCGCTAAAGAACACACCATCCGCACCATTTAGTAACGCCTTGAGCACAAACATCGGATCTAACCTCGCGGAACACATAAGCCTTATTATTCGACTGTTCGGCGGGTATTTCTTACGTGACGTCCCTGCAAGGTCTGCTGCCGCGTATGTGCACCAATTACAGGTAAATCCGACTATCTTCGGCTCAAATTCCTCTTTCGCTTCTTCTCCCATTTATCTCACCTATACTTCCTATTTACAATAACTTTTTTATAAACCTTCCTACATTTGTAGCATATATAAATTCTTCGGTTTTTTCCTATTTTCCCTATAAATATTGTATTGCGTCTTGGGAATATCAATGCCACATAAAAAACGCGCTATGTATTCTTCTCAATTGCATCCAACATCCGCTTTATAGTAAATGGCTTTTCAATGAAATCCACAACCCGCTGCGAAGCAAGCAAACCTCGCTCCTCCGCTTCCAGGAAATGAATAGCGGTCATGAAAATAATCTTTACCTCTGCTAATCTACGATCTCTATCTATATTGTTCAATATTTCCTGGGTTGTCAACCCGGGCATCATTATATCCAGCAGGATAACATCTGGTATTTCTACCTTTAATTCCTCTAAACACTCTTGCCCATCTTTCGCTTTGATTGTTTTGTACTGGTTTGCATCTAAAATCTGCACGATAGATGTCAACACATCGGGTACATCATCCACCACCATCACGGTTTTAGTCATAGTTACTTCACCTTTTTATTGTTAGATGCAAAACGGGACTCCGCAACAGCTACAAATTGGAGCGGTCCTTTTGTACCCAATATTAACGAAGTGGATAAACGAGTTTTGAATTCAGAACCGTCTTTTCGCACTCCTATTAATTTGCCTATCCAGCTCCCCTTTCCCAGCACCTCCGCCAGAATATCCACATCAGCTCGTTGCTTCCAGAACTCCGTGCATGAACACCCCAGCACTTCCTTTTCTGTATCATAGCCCCACATCTCCAAGAATGAGGGATTCACATACGTTAGCTTACCTGCCATGTCAGCCATGAAAACAGGATTGATAGAAATTTCAATAGCACTTGCCTTGACTCTCAACTCTTGTTCGGCTTTGATTTTCGCAATACCACCCGCGATCTCTTCTGAAACCCCTTCAATCAAACTTCTATCTTCCTCCGATAGCTTTCTTCCAGATCCTGTAAGGATTAATAATGCACCATGAGATTCCCCTTTGGTCCTTAGAGGGACCACATACATCTCTTGAAGATTGTATTCCAGCGCCAGATTATTGGTTGAGCGGATAAGCTCATCACCCTCCTTGTTTCTTTCGTCTTTATTAAACGCGATAAATGCAGGTTCTCTGCGCTGGTTTACCACCATTACAACACTTTTTTTCCAGTTTTCAACTTCTTCTTTACGCCCGTTTTCCTCAGTGTCCGGATAACCTATCTCCGCAGAGCAAGCAAGCTTATTAGTTTCCGGATTGTAAATCAATATATCCCCCATATCGTAACCAATTACGCTACGCACGTTTTCGAGAATAGTTGAGCATAGCTGATCCATTGTATATGATCGGTTAACCGACTCACCAAGGAGTCTATGCAATTCAGAAAGATGTTTTATTCGCTCTTCTCTTCTAACTTTTTCTGATGTGTCACTGATAAGAACAATAATAGAAGAAGAACCGTCAGGATTTTCCGCTTTTCTTGCTTTTATCTCCAGCGTCCTGCCTTTTTTATCTCTCGTTTGATACTCAATTTCTTCCTCCTTGCTATCTATAATGGCCCTTATTTTACTTTGAATCGGACTTTCAGGTAAGGTATCAACGATAGCATGATAATATTTCTGCCCGATACAGTCGCCGTAAATGGTAATCAAATGCCGATTCATAAACAAGATATTGTAATCAAAGTCCATAACCAAAACACCTTCGGGCATATCAGACAATATGCGCGATAAAATCTTCTCTGTGTATGTCTTTTCATCTTCACTCAATCTGAAAATGTGCTGTAAAGGCGCTTTGCTAACGAACCATACCTTTGCTCTGCCTATTCTTTTGTATGATAGACGCCCATCCGCCCTCAACTGGCTCAGATATTTGGATAACGTATGCCGTTCTAAATGCACAATCTCTGAAAGTTCGTCAATAGTTGCTCCGGTTTCACCTATGTCCTGTATAGCTTCAATTATCCTATTGAAAGTTCTTTCTTCTGCACCCATTTTAGATGTTATTTATAGGCATAAGGGTATAAGAAGGTTGTGGTTTACGGCTACCCGTTTGGGTAGCAGAACGGGATAAAAAAAGAAACTATTTCTTGGTTATAAGGTAACCCATTGGGGTAACAATAAGGCAAAAACCGAAAGGCTTTTATATAGTGTTGCTTTATACGGTAACTAGGTATAAGAACCATATAAAGCGAAGGGGTGAAAAGATGAGCGGTAGAAGAATAATGCAAAGGAGCAGATGGGAACTTATTTTGGACATACTGGGCGTAATATCTGATGAAGGAAGAAGGGCGAAGAAGACACGCATTATGAAAAAGGCTTATTTAGATTGGTGGAGTTTCGAGAAATATTTTGCCAAACTCCAGGAGCGTGGCTTTGTAGAAAAAATCGAGGACCCTGCAGTAGGGACGATCTACGGACTTACAGAACGAGGAAAAGATTTGCAGGGGAGATTAAAGGACGTGGGAGCGATCCTACAATAGTCTCGATCGCCTTATTTCTTCCTCTACTGTCGAGATCAGAGAGCGAGCAAGCTGGGGTGAGCTAAATAATTTCCCTGGCTCTCGGCGCTATTTTTTATCTGATATATGAAGCCTCTTTTTCGGTGACTTTTTGTCCTGTTGGAATAGTGAAATAAAATGTGGTGCCATTACCTGATTCGCTATCTATCCAGACCTTCCCGCGATGTGCATGGATAATACCGCGAACAATAGCTAAGCCTAAGCCCGTTCCAGCTTGTTCCCTACCCAAAGAAGTATCAATTTGCGAGAACGGCTTGAACAATTTCTTGTGATCTGCTTTTGAGATCTCGATTCCATAATCGGTTATATTGAACAGAACATTTTCTTTCCCCTCTATATCCAAGCATTTAGTTTCAATAATCACCTTACCCGATTTTTTCGAGAATTTTATTGCATTATTTAATAGATTGCCTATTGCCTGTCCTATTCGTTCTGCGTCACCAACTATGTCGGGCAGGTCAGCTAAATTCGTGCTTATCTCTATATCCTTGTTAGTAGCAGAAGATTCCTGCATTATAATCGCTTCTTTAACGATGCTATTGATATTCAAGGGTTTAAAGGCTAGTGTCTCTACAACTTAATTTTTAGACATGGTGAAATGGAGATAAAAGATACGATATGAATGAGCAGGGCAACCGTTTCCAATATTGAAAACAAATAAAAATATTGAGAATAAAAAATAGGCATGCCGAAAACCAGAAGCAAAACGTGCTTTGAAGCAAATAAGGCAGTGGAAGTGAGAAAAAATGAGCGGGAGAATAGCCAGTGGAGATGGGAACTTGGGGAGCTTTCAACTCTTTAATTTCTCGGTCCCGACAAAAGAAAGTGCAGAGAAGATCCTCTTTATTCAGATTGAATGCAATTTAAACATGCCTTCATCAGAATTAAATGATAGAACTCCATATGAAGATGTCGTGCTAAATAAAAGCGCCACAAATTTCTTCAACGCTTTCCCCGTCATAAAGAAAGCGCCGGTTTTTAATAGCAAATATCCTATATGGGCATGGTACCACCCAAAACCCGATTTGCGGCGAAGTGGGCACTTAACTCGTGATACATCCGGAGTGTGAATTGAATTTGTCGTCAGCCAGGATAGAGTATTATTGTCAGATTTTGGAGCATGGCACGCAGTTCTTAATTGTTGGTATCTGACTCTGTCAGAAGAGGAGTGTGACAATTGGGACAACCGCTGTGAAAGGGCGGGAATAAAAATATGTTGGGAAAATTGGCCGCCTTCATCCTCCGTTAAGGAAGAACTCATGTGGAGCTGGGAACGAATCTTCGACCTAGAACTTTTGAAACCGCATCCAGATTGGGTAGGCGGAGAAACAGTAGCATGCATCGAAAGAATATATATGGATGAAATAGAGAATGTAACTTACTTTAAGGCAAGGTAAGTCTAAAATAAAATGAAAAAATATCCCGTATCTGAGACAAACAACAAGGAAACCGTAGATATGCTCAGGGATATGTACGACGCAGCCTTAACCGCTGCCGATTTAAGGGTTATATGCAAGAGTCGTGACTTTTACTCTGATGAAGTCTCTTCCACCCCTCTCTTTGAATCTGTTTTCCTCACAGAGAAAGGACTGAAATCGGCGTTCGGGTCATTAACGCAGGCTGAAATAGCGTTATTACACGTCCTGAATTTTATAAATAAAGCAGTGGATGTCACATTCTTCGAGTACTTCTATGGCGATCGGGACTCAGATACAGGGCATTACCAATCCTTTGCCACGCGATACACGGACATCTTCAAAAAAGTGCGGGTTTCGTTGGTTCGTAAAGGTATTCTGCTCTTTGCAGAAAGCGCTAATACTTGGGGCAGGACCACAAAACTGGAACGGTGGCAATTTCGGTTCCCTGAAGAGTTCTATCCCTTCCTACCTTCGCCTTTCACGGCACCGGAGATATTCGATGCCCGTAGTGGTATCCGTAACGACATATTCAGACGCAAGATCAAACAGGTCGTGACAGGAACACGAATTCCCGATGAAAGCACTGGCTATGTACTCAGACTTTCGCACGGTAAACTCCAGATAAAGGGACATGAATACCGTATGAAATATCTAAAAAAGTGGCAGGTAGAATCATGGCACGCATCGGCAATGCTGGAAACGAAAACCAGAAAGGGGGGTGTTCATCCTCTTCAATTGGTCATCTATGTGTTATCTCAACTGAATCAGAATGAGTGGATTCTGCCGGATGACCTCTCTATATTCTGGAACATCCTCTATCCCGAGGGGAAAGCCCCGGACAATCGTAACATCTGCGAGACCGGCTGGAACTGGGGCTACCTCTTGAAACAAGAACTCAAGGGGCAATCTTACTACCGGCTGGCAGGGACGTTGGATACGCAAGAGCCCGAGAGCTACCTGAGAGTAACTGGAAATCAACCTGTGATATTGGACCTTGAAACCGTCCCGTACGAAAATTTGGACCTCTTGGTTCAGATCTCGAAGATGGCGGTTCTGGATTCGCAACTGCAAATTAGCCCTGACCTGATCGCTATTGGTAATGCACAATCGATGGTTCGCAATCACCCACTAACCCTATGGCTGAGTACTAATTCTTCGCTCTTTCGAGAAGTCATCGAAAAAGTGGATAAGAGGTGGGGTAAGCTTGTCATCCACGAGAACCTGATGGTTGCCCGGATAATGGATCTCAGCCTGGTGGTAAAACTACAGCGATCTTTTCCGGACCAGATCAAACCAATTGCGAAGAATGTCATTGCTTTTCCTCGTGATTCCCTCCCGGCAATCCAGAAATTAGCGGCGGGGGCGGGCTATGTAATTAAAACAGTAAAGGACGTAAATTATGAGGGGGAAAACAATCGGGACTAAAATGGCTTTAGCGCCGGCTGCTGATGTAAAGGCGTTGGACGTAGTCTCAAATAGCCGTGAACTTCGTAGAGACATCCATGTCTTTGTAAACTATATCCGGGAACGGGATGTGAAACGGACATACCGGAGCAACGATCTCCCCAAATCCGATATTAAGCGATTGGCGAAATTAATTGGCGATCAAGAAACCCTGGAGGAGGTGCAAGCCACAGGTACCTCGCCATGGATAGATTTCATCGATCGGTTAGCATTGACACTTGGTTTTGTCCGTTATGATACCGAAGGTGAATATGTAGGGTATAGCAGCACTACAGAGTCTTATCCAGACAATTACATAAGATTCCGGGAACAGACATACGAACAGTTTTTAAGTTATTCTACGATCGAACAGGAGGCATGCATATTAAATGCGCTAATCAAAAGATACGACGACAGGGACAATGAGTTCTTTTCGAATACCTGCTCTCTCAGTGTCCTCGATCGCTTCGACACGTTCGGATGCGCAACCGGGGTGGTACCCTCGATAAGATTCGACAAAGCAAGAAAGTGTCTTCTGGATCTGCTTAAAGAATGCAAGAGCGGTGTCTGGTACAGCACTGCATCGTTCATCCAATACCTGAAGAAAGAGCATCCGTTTTTTCTCATCCCGCAAAATGTCGAAGTCAAGGACCGCTGGTGGAAGGGTGAACGATATTGTAATTTTTATGAGCGAGGAGAACTGTGGGGTCGAGGCGAAACGGTCCCCGATAAAGCGCCGGACGCATTTGAACGCGTGGAGGGCCGTTTTGTAGAGCGATTTTTGGAGAATATCCCGCTCTCTATGCGCTATCTGGACGTAGCTTATGACAAGGCATATGAGCGAAGAGAGAAATATCAGTCGCGATATAAGCGGGATAGTTATATGGTCATTCGAGGGAAGGAAAATCAGGCTTCAAAGACTAAGAAGCAAATATACCCGTCGATTAATCAACTCAAGGCGTTCCGGGTAAATGATCGCTTTCTGCGTGTGATGAATAGAGAGATCAGAAAGCCAAAGGTTACGGTCCTGCCTAATTTCGAGATACATGTGGATTCGGATATTTACCCTGTTACTGTGATGGCCCAACTTAGGCCGTTTGCGGATGTAATTGCAGATGATGTTGCGATCGTGCTGAAATTGAAGAAGACTAAAGTTGCCGCACAGATAGCCGAGCATGAGGAATTGAATGTAATCGCACTATTGGACGAACTCGCGGATAAAAAACTGCCACCGAATATCCACCCTCATCTTGAAGATTGGCCTGCCCACGCGGAAATGTTCACTCTTTTCGATGGGTTTGGACTCCTTGTGTGTGATGAACAACTTGTACTCCCGGATGGATTTACCGTCGAGGACATAACGCCCAATATTAAAATAGTGCGTTCCCCGGCTAAATTATTCGCGCAATTGGAAAGCTCGGAACTTGTGCCTGTACTGGTAAAACACTCGGACTCTTCTGTCAGACAGCCCGAAAAAGGAGTCAGAAGCGTTTTCAGTGATACCGCACCGGACACAAAGCGGCAAAAAAAGGCGGTTTACATCAAGAAAAAAAAATCGGTTACGCTCTACTTCCCGTCTAAGACGCTACTGAAGAGATTCGCTAAAGAACTAAAGAAAGCAAAGTTGCCTTTTGGGTTGAATGAACTCACAAACTCTATTACCTTCTCAGAGAGCCGGGAACCGCAATTGGAAGCGGTCTTTAAAGCTATGGGAACTGAATATAGTATTAACATCGAAGATGTGGGATGAGGTCAAGATACTTCAGAAGTTATAAAATTGACGATAAGAAAATCAAAAAGCATCAATAGTTTCGGCAAATGTTTAACGGCTTTAGGTAATACTATAAATGTTATTATGTCGCTTACAGTCACTTACAAATTGCCACTACCGATAATCGCGAGCTGGCACAATCAGCTTTCTGACAATGCCTCAGCAACCACTGATAAAAATCATAGAACTCGCGTTTCCACTGTTTGTTTTTCTTCTCTTTTTGTTAATTTTCGCCCTTTCACCCACATGTCTTGTCGCATATAAACGTCCATTGGCTTCCCACGCAGATGAATTGAAATCCCGTTTATCCTTACCACATCCCAAAAATCATTATAAAGTGTAATCGGGTAGATCTGTCCTCACTTCACGAAAACGGTCTTGATGTTCACGAATTTCCTGCGCTCTGAAATTTCTTCTAATATCTAATATCATTATACAATAAGGCAATTTAATGCACAAAACAGAAAAATTTATATATAGATATTATAAAAAAACATTTAATGTATAAAAAAATGCTTGATTGTACAGATTTTGAGGATGAGAAAACGAAGGGGAAGATAAACTCACAAGGACTAAAATATGCTCTTATAGATTCCCCTCCAAGCGCACGTCCGGAAAAAGGTGTGCAGGAAGAAGACTCGAAGAAATTCAGGATGCGTTGGTTACTTACAGACCCTCGTGTCTCTGATTTTTATGCTTGCGTTCAATGTGGTGCGTGCACTTCCATTTGCACTGCTGCTTCAATAGATAAGAGATACAATCCGAGAAGATTAGTGCAGTGTCTTATCACCGGGGGAGATATAGAGGATTATCCCTTAGAAGAGTGCTTTTCGTGCCATGC
>QBUN01000182.1 GCA_013180565.1 Candidatus Methanophaga sp. GoMg3.2
AACGACCATCGCGGGCTCGTCTAACAGAGGTTTCAGTGCTATGTCCATTTTCTATTCTTTAACCACAAGATTTTTCTTTTTACTGCAACACTTCTTTTTAAAATTTGAGTATTCAAAAAGATATTCAAGGGAACCAGCACCCAACTCGCAATGAACTTCCATCGCGGCACTGATATTATTTTGAGTTTGGTAAAGGTTTCTTTTCAAAGACCTATCCACAGAGCAAAAGCCATATAGGCTCAAGAATGTAGTTACAATCTCATGTGCCGAGACAGACCCTGTAACCGCCTCTGCCTTTACGACAGTAAGTGGCGTGCCCAGGAACGAGCTTAGAGATTACCGAGCATGGCAGCGGCATATACAAATCTGAAGAGATTTTAAAGGCTCAGCAGGGATTTGGAATATGCCGTACATCCGGAAAAGGGATAAAGACTTCTACCCGCTGACGCTGAGAATCGAGAATTATATTATCACAAAAGTAATATAAAATTAGGGGGATATACCCCTTACCCGTTTGGGGATTTTCAAACGGTAGGAAATCAAGATACAACACGATGAAATGGATATTAATGGCATGTTTCATGCTTGTGTTATGTGTTGCCTGTGTGAGTGGTGAGTCCGAGCTAGTAGTAGGCGTAAAACCTGCGGAACCTTTCGTCATCGTCGCCGATGATGGTTCAGTGAGCGGGTTTAGCATTGACCTACTAGAACATATGATGGCACAATTGGAAGAGCCTGTTTCTGTCTCATACCTCGTTGACCCGGACCTACAAACGCACATGGCCTCGATACGAGATGGGAAAGTCGATTTCGGTATCGCGGCGACAACTATCACCTCAAAGAGGTTATACTCTTTCGACTTCAGCGAACCATTCTATATTTCTGACATGGGGATCATCGCCGAAAAAGGGCGTAGACCAAGCCTACTATCTCAAATCTTCACAAAAGAAATCATGGGGATCCTCCTTATAGTCCTCCTATATATTATCATCGTAGGCCACATCGTTTGGTTCATCGAGCGTGAGGAAGAGGGGCACTTCCACACAAGCTACATTAAAGGTGTTGCAACGGGGATTTGGTGGGCAATTGTCACTATGTCAACTGTGGGGTATGGAGACGTATATCCCAAAAAGCATTGGGGCAAGGCATTCGCAGCTTTAGTCATCATCAGTGGCATCGCCATATTTGGTTTTGCGATCGCAACGCTCAGTAGCGCGATGGTGGTCACTCAATTGCCTACTTCAACCATCCAGGGTCCTGACGAGTTATACGCTAGGCCCGTGGCCGTCATCGCTGGAACCGAGTCCGTCTCCCTGGCCGAAGAACGTGGTATGCATCCCGTCACCGTCAAATCCCTCGATGAGGCGATCGTACTCCTCAAGGAGAGAAAGGTAGACGCTGTCGTCCACGACACGCCGCTTCTCAAATACTACCTCAAAAACCACCCCGATCCCAAGCTGGCACTAGCACCCCAGACCTTTGATCGGTTCCTCTACGGTATCACCTATCCAAAAGACAGCCCCTGGTGTGACACACTCGACCCTATACTCATTAAGACGATATACGAGGATGCGTTTTACAAACAATTACACACTAAATGGTTCGGCGTAGGTGAATAAGCCACCTGCAACTCGTATTCGGACGTCACAGGTAACAGTAGTGCCCACAGAACCGCATAACTTTTTGGATTTAAACGTTTTTGAAAGAAGAGTTTCTCATATGGTCTGCGATTTCTTCAAGTTTGCTTATTTCTCCTTTCCGGAAACCTATAAAAATACCGCCGAACTTGCCTCCAACTAAAGTCCTTGTCTTTTCACCACTTTGAAGCACTTTAGTAAGTAAGGGATGAATAATCTTCACCTTATCGCCATTTTCTGTGATAATCAGTATTCCGTTTTCAATTCCCACAATCCATGTAAATGTCTTTGTTTTAGGCGGAATTATGCTGTTGAGTTCAGGATGCTCGATGTCGAGATGCGTCACGGTAGCTCTCGAATAACCCTTTAGATGGATATAAACGCTTGCATTTGGCAGTTCTTCTGCGTTAAGGTATACTTTTGCATCCAGCGGCAGTTTGCCTTCTCCCGGGCCGGTCATGGTTGTTAATTACTGTACTGTGTCTCATTTTAAATTTATCGCAGAGAACGCGGAGTTCGCAGAGAAAACTTGATCCCTATTATTGTTCTCCCGTGAAAATCAGTGTAATCTTGTGGTTAGAAACAAATACAGTTGTTTTAATTCTTCCTGCTCTTTTCCTTCATTATCTCAACACTTCAGGAAGATCTGATATATTTCACAGCACTAACAGCGACCCGTATCGTATTCTCTACCGCCATGTTTGCTTTTATACGTAACAAATTCCCGCTGTTCCGTTACCTTCTCGTAAGATGAGGATTTCTCTGCAATCTCCAAAGCCCCCTCTGGTGGACCGGGCAAAAAAGCAATTTCCGCTTCTATTTTCTCTATTGTTATGTGCGGCTGTATGCCTTTGAATTTAAAGTATCTTTCCATTATTTCTCGGCTTGCAATTTTTCGAGTTTCTGTTCGTATATCTTTATGAATTTCTGGAAGGAATCCCTGTCTTTTTCTTCCAATTTCGATTTGTAATCGTGAATCGCTGTTTTGACGATTTCTTCGCTTAAAATTGTTAACTCCGCAAGAGACCCTGCTGCTTGCTCTGTCGCATTTTCACGCCCTTTTCCCGCTGCTGCTGTTCCGACTTTTTCAAGTGACCATACGGCATTCACAGTCGCATTTCCAAGCCCTTTTTCCGCTGCTGCTTTTCCAACCTCACCAAGTGACATTGCTACAAGCACAGTCGCATTTTCAGGCTCTATTCCCACTGCGGCTTTTCCGACATTTTCAAGTGACCATACTGCATACACAGTCGCATTTTCAAACCCTTTTCCCGCTGCTGTTGTCCCAACTTCTCCAAGTGACTTTGCTACTTGCTGTGTCGCACCTTCAAGCTCTTTTCCCGCTGCTGCTGTTCCAACTTCTCCAAGTGACTTTGCTACTTGCGATATCGCATCTTCAAGCTCTTTTCCCGCTGCTGCTTTTGCGACCTTTTTTAGTGACCATACTGCGTACACAGTCGCATTTTTAAACCCTTTTTCTGCGGTTGATGTCCCAAAATACTCTAAATTCTTACTAACTTCTATGGTTGATTCAGCATCCTCTCTGCTTATAGCCAATCCGCCAACTCGTTCTAAATGAGCACAAAAACGCTTTGAAATCTCCTCCTCCTTTTTTGAATCAATAATTTCGATTACCTGATTAGTTACTGCTTTTAACCCAACTCTTGTCGTCTCAAGATCATATTTCATGATTGAACCATGAATTATATCCACGATAGGCTGAACTGGGTCTTCTTTTGGATTTATAATTTTATCTTTGGTGATCTCGGTTGCCAATCGGTTTATGATATTTTCCGACTTTAAAAGACCGATAATATTCCACAGGTAGGGAAACAGCGCAACGAAAGTAAATGCCCCAAGCCAGTACGCCATAGAAACAAAAAACTCAAACGAAATAGAAATGGGAGCAAGAGACCAGATAGCACTTTGACTCACAGCTCCACCTTCTGTCTCCTTCACCAGTTTCAATACAATGAACCCATAGAATATCGAGACGCCATAACAACCCAAAAGTATCCACATATCTGGATTCTTTTTGAATATATCAACTACTCGTGGCGAATATGCAGAAGCGGTAAGTTGAACCGCAATCAAAGTCAGTGTTATAACGATAGCAACGATTGCCGCCTGACTTTGAACCAATGCGCTGA
>QBUN01000181.1 GCA_013180565.1 Candidatus Methanophaga sp. GoMg3.2
AAAAAGTTCATATATGCCCTGTTACAATGTAACAATCAATGAAAATGGATAAAGTACTACTAACAAGGGTTGATGAGTATATAGTAGATCGCATAGAATACATAACGAATAACTCAAAAGACATTGAACTGACAAAGTCCGAAGTCATACGAATAATATTGCATGCATTTTTCAAATCGCAAAAGGATAAGGACTTTGAGAAAGTTCGTGAATTAGCTATTAAAACGAGAAAGGGGCTATTATAGGCGTATTCAAGCAAAAAGGAGAGTTATTATCTAGTGTTACATTGTAACAACGTATTTATGATACGGAAAAACTACATTTGATTTTAGAAATCCTATTTGTAAGAATCCTGTAATGCACCCTTTCGTACGGGTAACTCAATATCTCGACTATCCGCTGAAGCAGATTAAATTAGGGGCATGTTGAATGTTGAGCGCCCGTAGTTATCAAAATCTACAAGATTTCATAACCAAGAAATATCCTCGATAGGATAATCCTAAGTTCAAATTTTAACACCATGTAACAACATAAACAAATTAGTCATAGTATATCGGTCGCTTGCGGTAAATTGGAGCGACCGATATACCTTTATGAACCGTTAACTACCTGCACTCATGCCGTTGAATTAACCCATGGCCCGGCATGATAAGTCCTATTTCTCTCGAAATTATCCGCTTGAAGTTTTCTTCCTCTTCGTTCCAGAAAATATCAATGCGGCTACCGGACTTATCCTGCCTCTCTTTGCAACATCTTGGAGCTCCCTCAGCCCTTTATGAACAGCATAGCAGTTGCTATGGAGTTTATAGACATGTTTGCAAAGATGAAATCAATAATGTACTTCGTTTATGTCAAGTTTAACCGCCTAAGAAGCTGTCTCACAATTACCTTGCCAACATTTTTAATCCTTCCTTTTAGATTTAAAGCTATATCAAACCTCCATTTTCTTCTGATTTTGGATTATTTGGCAGCCACTTAACCACATCTACCCACATGAAATAGCGAAGAGCCAAAAAAACTTACCAAAGGCGGCATTACTGCACTCACATGCACGCATGATCCGAATCATGTTTTATGGTTCTGTGATAAAGTGATTGTTTTAGGAAATAATGGTATTGTTGCCAACGGAAATCCAGCAAAAGCTCTAACAGAGGAAACATTGAATAAAATTTATGGGAGAGTGTGTAACGTGGGAAGTTTTGATGGTATGCAGATGGTTATACCAAGAAGTGATGTTTACAGTGCTTCAACAAACACGGTGGTGAAATGAAACTATTGTATAACTAACTGATCTTCACACCGTTCCTTTTTCCATTTTTACGTAGTTACCTCACCCGATAGCTGAGTGGCCCCTGTTAATTCGATATTTATTTTATTGGGCTTTTCAGAGCCAATATTTTCAAGCACCACTTCAAAGGCGTTTCTAACTGAAAACGCGCATTTTTGGCGGCCGTTCTCGCAACAAAAAAACAGATATACCCTCTAAAACGTCTTTAAAGCTCATATGCGTGAGATACAGCCTCATGCATTGAATGAAATTATAGACCAAACAAAGTATGAAAATATGGCCATGATTACTCTCCTTTGTCCTGAAATGGTTTCCTTTAAGCCCCAAATAGGATTTCAGCTCTTTGTTAGTCTGCTCTATCTGTGCTCTCTCTTTATATTTCATTATAGCCGTTTCTGGCTTAGTATTGAGGGACGTAGTGAAGAGTGGGATGAAGTCGTCATAGCCCTCACCGCGTACCAAAAACAGTTTTCCAGCGGTCCCTTGCCAAATACACCTTTTGAACGGGTAGATAATATAGCTTTTACCATCTATCGTCCGTTGAATTGGTTTAATATTGCTTAGTAGGTCTTCCTTTCTGAGGTTGGTGCCGAATCGGACGACAACAAAATTTGAGTTCAATTGAGTCAGCACTCGTACACCCGCTTTCCTCGCTTCTCTCATGAGGTCGCCCGATTTTAAACCGCCATCGATGATACTCCAATCCCCTTTTTTATTTTACCCGTTTTTATCGCTTTTCTTATCTCTTGCGGCTTAGTAAGATGCCGTTTGTTGTGATTGACGATCCTGAAGTAGTCGATGAAGTTCAAGCCTTTATATAGCTCTACTGTGGATAAAACATCCTGCAATAGCTCATAACACCCAACTACGTAATTTTCAATCAGCTTTGCACCGTAAACCTTCTTTCCTTCCCTTTCCAGATATGTCGCATCGCAGACCTTTGTATTGCTAGAGGAATACGAGAGGAAGTCTTCTAAGGGTATTACACCCGTAATAAAGAGTTTCCCCAACTCCCTTATCTGATCGTAGTGAAATGAAGTGGATAAATTCTGAATCCCCCACTTCTTAGCGGCTCTTATCGATAGCTGCGGCGCTTCCAACTTCGCAGTGACTAACTCTGACGGACTTTTGTACAACGCCGTATTGGTCTGCAACGGGTTTAGAAACTCCCATATCGCTTTTAGTGTGCCCATATTAATACGTCTCCCTATTTATCCATTAGAAGAGATGGGTACTTAAAGATATTGTATGATGATCGGTTAATTGGGTGTGGGAAGATCAGTTAAAATCTACAAATGGATTATGTGACGAAAGTACTAAGTATTTATATGTGCAGATTAAGAGTCTTGGAAGAAAAGGGTTGATGAGCTTTCTAGTAAACGGCATAAATAAAAAGCATATTCTTCACAATCAAGAAATTCTTTGCAAAAGTTCATAAAGATATTCCAGATTTTCAAATTTTCTTTAACCTTGGCATTGGATAAACAACTATATTTGGCATCAGGAGGTGATAGACGTACAATATCAGCTTCGGGGAAAGTCTCTTTTAATATTTTATACATTTCTGCATCGGATATTTCTGAAATTGAATACGTTTTTCCGAGATAGCGCTGTAACTCAGTGTTTAAACTCTTTAACATTAACCGAAAAATATCTTGTCTAGGCGAATATGAACATGCAAATCTAAACCCCTCCTCTGGAACCTTCTTTTGTTTTGATACGCGAGCTTCTAAATCTTCATCTTTACGCAGATCCACAATCATATACCAGGTCATAATATGATTGTAACCTGTTTTCTTACTCTGTGGATGGAGTATTCTATATAGTACTCTTAAAACTGGCGGTATATCTTCTAAACTAATATCAAAAGACAGAGTGGTCTCAACAATGTGAGATTTCGTTGCTTCTAACATTAAAGGTACTTCGAAATCACGCAAGCATCTTTTCGGTATTATGTCATGAGCTGGTTTGAGCTTAAGTTTTCCCTCAAAGGGCACTATTTCCTCAATTACAGGTTGCTCAAAACCCGCAGCAGAAAAATCCCAATCCGTTACACTTGAATACGGGCACCAATCTTTATTTGGCACTGCCTCGATTTTTTGTGAATATCTAAAAAGCAGACATTGTTTTGAGCCTCTGGAAGCATGCCTAACCCTCCTTTAATAGTAAATTCAGTCATTAATTCTGCTCGTTTTCGCCATGATTTTTGTTATAACGATCTAAAGCACATTTAAGCCCATTTTATCAGACATAGGAAAAGGAGCGCTTTAAACACTCGATATGTTTAAAGAAGCGCTTAAGAAAGCCTGAACGATGGTAATTCAAATCGCCCCTCGCTTTAAGATGCCTAAAGTATCGCTCCATACGACCTTATACTGCCTTCAGTAGTAGCCTAATAAAAGCAGTAGACAAATTTTTAGTGTAAAAGAGGAGGAACTAGTGGAATAAAGCTAAATTAGAGCTTTGTGGTAGGCGATTCCAGAGGCTC
>QBUN01000180.1 GCA_013180565.1 Candidatus Methanophaga sp. GoMg3.2
TGGATGCTCGATTCGTTGGAGAAGATAGGATTTAAATATGATTCTTCTATATCGGTGAATTCATTGTATAATAAGACTGATTCATCGCTAAAAGGGGTTTCATCTTATCCTTATCATCCAAAGAGGAATGGGTTGGAAATAGGAGAAGAAAAATTTGTTGAATTCCCATGGGCATATTGGAATGTTTTTGGCTTTAAATTTAATTTTAATTTTAAGATACCTACATCGGGCGGTCCGATGCTGAGATTATTTATTAACGGAGATCAAGGAAGAAGAGGAGTTTTTCAAGAAAGAATAATTTTTGATAATCGGACGCAGATGAACGCAGATAATCAGGATTTTGAATATTTTGATGGTTTAGTTGACGGAGGAGCTCATTATACTCTTCTATCGAGTTTATAATAAATAGGGTTATGGTTTTCTGGAAAAGGTTTATGAAAATGCAAAAACGGAAGGCATTTGATAATTTGAGGAAATAGTTTTCTGCGTAAATCCGTGTAAATCTGTGTCCTAAATTAAATTTATATGTAGAAGTTATACTTTATATACAATTAAAAAGGTTTGATCCAAAAAGGTTTAGGGGAGATAAAAAGATGGAATGGGAAGTAGAGGAGTTGTGTAAATTAGGCAAAAATCAAAGATTATAGTAGATACGTCTTCATGGATAAATGTGTTTAGAAGATGCTGGAAATAAAGCTAAAAGAGGAATATGATGAGTGGCTGAGGAAGATATCGAGGGAGGTCCGCGTATCACCAGAAGAATTGGCGTATATGTCTATCGAGAAATTTATAAGGGAGTATAGAACGAGAAAAGCAGTAAAAGCGTATGTAGAAGACGAAATATCATTGGGAAAAGCTGCGGAGGTTGCAGGAATGCCAAAGAGAAAATTCATGGTAATGATCGAGGATTTTGGAATACCATTGAATATTGATGCACGTGTTTTTATAAAAAGTTTTAATTTCTTATCTGAGCTGAGGGGATATCGTGTCTATAAAGATACGGGCGTTATATAGTGACAGGAAAATTCTCACCTTTTGAAACCTTGGATGAGCTAATTTAAAAACATTTTTTCTTAAGCATGCTCGTGAAAATCTGCGTAATCTTGTGGTTATAAAAGGGGTTAAACAAAAATTATCAAAATCCCTTGGATAAAGCATTTACGGGTGGTTAGTGGCAAATGATGCACAGATGAACTGATAGAAGAAGAAATGGTAATGAGAATGCGTGATTTCACGATGGAAAAATATAAAAAATTATGTTTGGCACTTTTAGATAGTGGTTATGCGCCATTAACAGTTGAATCTTATCTCACGGGAAAACAACATAATAGTAAATTCATTGTTTTGAGGCATGATATAGACAGAAAATGTGGGAATGCGTTGAGGATGGCTGAGTTGGAACATGAATTAGGCATTCAGTCAACTTACTACTCCCGATTTCCTTATACATTTAAGCCAGATATAATTGGGAAGATTCATGATTTTTTTTCTGATACTGGACGAAGTTGGAACTGGGAGAACAAGAAGAGGGATTTTATGGTAGATACGTCGTAAAGGATAAAAAATATAAGTGAATAGGTTATAAACAACAAATAAGGGGAAAAGAGATGGGTGAACTTATATTGAAGATACCAGGAGATGTTGTGGAAGCACTCCGATTACCTCTCAATGAAGTAAAGGGGGAATTGGAGAAGGAACTGGCGCTGGCACTGTATCAGCGTGGCGTGCTATCTTCAGGCAAAGCATGTGCCCTTGCCGGGATGACTCGCTGGGAGTTTGAGGAGATTTTAGGACGTCGATGGATCAGACGACACTATACGGAGAAGGAGCTAGAAGAGGACATTGAGTATGCCCGAAGCCATCAGTGATTCCTCAACTTTGATTCACCTAGCAGGAATTGGACGTTTAGAGCTTTTGAAAGAGTTCTATGGGAAGATTCTAATTGCGCCTGCAGTCTGGAGGGAGGTTGTAGAGGAGGGGAAAGGCAGAACCGGTGCCGAAGGGGTTGAAGAAGCCCGTAGATTAGGTTGGATTCATGAGGAATTAGATAGACTACGTAGCGAGGGGGGTTTCTGGATAGGGGACGAAATATATCGGCGAGCATTAGAAACAGTGGCTGAGGATTAGATTTACGTTAGAAGATGAGGTGGCAGAAGCCATAAAATCATACCTGGAGCGGATGAGTGCATATAGTGACGATCCCTTCTTCCAAATAGGGAAAGCAGGTAAATCCGGTTTGAAAGACCTGGCAAAAGCGCACGATGAGTATCTCTACGGTAAAGGAATCAAATAATTAGTCAAATGGGATTCGTTCAAAAGCCATAACAAAAAAATAAGTTTGATAAAAGTGGAGAATGCGATGAGAATGCGTGATTTCACGATGGGAAAATATAAAGATTTGTGTTTGGCACTGTTAGATAGTGGCTACACACCATTAACAGTTGAATCTTATCTCACGGGAAAACAAGAGCAAAAGAATAAGAATAATAAGTTGGTTGTTTTGAGGCATGATATAGACAGCATATTTTCGCATCATCAATGAATGCACTGAAAGCAGATGTTGTTATAGTTTATTTATAAGGATGCTAATCAAACATTATTGTGAGGTATAAGAGAGAGCGCTAAGATAGGAGTCAAAGATATTTATTTTATTTTATAGTGCCGAATCTGAATTGACTTTCTGGTGGGAGGGTGATAAGAGGATCGGCATTGGGCAGCGGGAGCTATCTGCAAATCAAAAAATATGAACACATTATCGATCACCGTTGACATAGAAGATTGGTATCATATACCGTCAGTAACAGGTTCGCCTTTCTCCGTATACAAAGATGTAAATGAATTCTTTAAGGGATGGACTGGGAGATACGACTATCTAACAGAGCCAACAAAACGAGTACTGAATATGCTGGACGATTTTGCTATAACTGCGACATTCTTTGTAGTTGCGGATGTGGTAGACCACTACCCAGGCCTGGTGGAGTCAATCGTTGAAAGAGGACATGAGATTGGGTGTCATGGGCTGCATCATGCGTGTAAAAAATAAAATAGATCCAAAGACAAAGAAGCCGTTGATGAGTGTTAAAGAATTTGAAGAGAGAACGTTAGAAGCGAAGGAAATGCTTGAACGAGTTTACAAGGATAAGGTAATTGGATACCGCGCGCCGAATGCGCTGGTAAGTGGCTGGATGCTCGATTCGTTAGAGAAGATAGGATTTAAATATGATTCTTCTGTGTGTGTGAATTCATTGTATAATAAAACTGATTCATCTCTGGAAGGTGTTTCATCTTATCCTTATTATCCAAAGAAGAATGGGTTGGAAATAGGAGAAGAGAAATTTGTGGAATTCCCATGGGCGTATTGGAATGTTTCTGGATTTAAATTTAATTTTAATTTAAAGATACCTACATCTGGCGGGCCGATGTTGAGATTCCTCGGTGCGCATGCAATATTGAAGGGATTAAAGCAGAGTTTGAAGAGGGGACATACGGTGTTTTATTTCCATCCGATAGATATTTCAAATGAGAAATTTCCAGAGGTTGGTAAAGGGAGACCGCTGTATTGGATTGTTAAAGGGAATGTGGTAGAGAAGAGGATAAGGTATATATTGAAGAATTTGAAAGATGTTGATAAGGTGTGCTTGAAAGATGCAGTAGGATAAAAATTAACTTTCGTCAATTCTATAGACACAGATTAACGCAGATTAACACAAATAAGATTTAAGGACAGGCTTAAAGGCCAGGATTATATATTTTGG
>QBUN01000179.1 GCA_013180565.1 Candidatus Methanophaga sp. GoMg3.2
ATGTATTTTAATCCCAGTGGTCCAAAAAACCCTATAGGATTAGCAGAATTCTGGGTGGATTTAGAAAAGAATCCTAATTTTATAAATGTGGACTTCAAAGATGAATTAGAAGTCTATGATAAGGAAAATAAGTTAATTTTTAGAGGATTTGTAAAAAATTATGAATCTTCAGATAAGACGAGTTTCATTTTTTCACAGGATATGTCTTTGAAAATGGAACATGAAAAAGTTTCGGCTGAGTTCAATAAGATGAATCCTACTGATTGTGTTGGTCTCCTCACAGAGTCAACGGGATTTAATTTTCAACCACATGGAGTTCAATATAATACACATGAGAGAGATTTTATCATTATTATACCTATTAAAAATTTGATTATTAATCAAAGCTTCAAAATAGGGAATGTCGAATTCTATCAGAAGTTTGATACATTAGATGATTCTCTCATCAGAAAAAGCGAAACAGGGAGAAAAGATATGTTATGGAATGGCAACTTTCCTCGAGCAAGAATAACAGTTAAGGCTAAGCAATTCTTTGAAGCAATAATGAATGGGTACAATAGTATCTCAAGGGCAATTGATGTTATTGCCCTAAGAACAGATATATCTTTTCCCTCAGTAAAAATCAGTGGTGATTTAAAGAGTTTCACATTTAGTTATTATAAACATTTGTCAAAAGTTAAAATCTCAACATGGGTTTATTGTAGGGAAAAAAATTCACAAGCACATACTTTCTATAATATCGAATCTGTTATAGAAAATACTCTTTCATTAGAAGTTGAACCTCAAAAGTTTTTTGAAGAAATGTATGTGTTTAGCTCCATCTACAACCATCTCATCCTTCCCACCGCAACAGCCATCTAAAATCCGGTTAAAACCGAAAAACTATTATATTATGAGAACAATACCCTATCTAGAGGAAGATGGACAAAGACGAGATTATCAGACAACTCAAACGTGAGAATGAGCTGCTTAAGGCACGCATAGAGGAACTCGTGGCCCAACTGGCTAGATATGAGAACCCGCATACTCCTCCAAGCATGAAACGCGGTGGCAATAGCAGAAGGAATCAGAAGAAAAGCGGGGGAGAGAAGCCAGGTCAGAAGAAAGGGCACAAAGGGGTGACGAGACAACGGGCAGAACCAGATAGACAGGTAGAGGTTCGGATGGCTCGATGCCCGTACTGCGATGCCAAGCTTGGTGATCCGGTCAGCGTGGAATCGAAGATCATCGAGGAGATCCCAGAACCACAACCAGTTATCGCAACAGAATACAAAATTGCACATTATACCTGCCCGGGATGTCAGAGAGAGGTCGTTGCAAGCGATCCCGACTGCCCAAAAGAGGGCATATTCGGTAATAACACGATAGCACAAGCGGCAGTGCTGAAATACGAGGAGAGGTTGCCACACCGTAAGATCCAGAATGTTTTGAAGCGGCAATACGGATTGGATATAAGTCCTGCTACGATACTTGATCTCACACGTCGTGCCTCCGATGCGGTTCGATCGGAATATGAAGAGATTCTGGACAGAATCCGTAGTGCTGAGGTACTGTACGTGGACGAAACCTCAATCAGGGTTCAAGGAAAGAAGTACTGGATCTGGGCATTCACCACGCCGGCAGAGACCTTTGTCGTGATACGGAAGAGTCGAGGCATGAAAGTGCTTATGGAAGTTCTGACAAGACGGTTCAGAGGAATAATTGTATGCGATGGCTGGAAACCGTATGCCAAGTTCACAAACCGTATACAACGATGTTGGGCGCATCTTCTTCGAGAATCTGAGTATCTTGCCGAGAAGATTGCGGAGGCTGCTCCGTTGGATAAAGCACTTAGAAGGCTCTATCGAAAACTGAATGACGCACTGGAAGCGGATCCTCCGCCCGAAACGCGGCGGCAGTTGTGGTATATGGCGCGAGCAGCGCTCAGACGATGGATCAGGAGAGAATACGCCAGCGAGAAGGTGGAAAAGTTCATCGGCAAGATAGAGAATGGCTTTGAGTTTTGGTTCACGTTCGTTCTTCGTTCAGATGTGGAACCGACCAACAACAGAGCAGAGAGGGCGCTTCGTGAGCACGTTGTCCAGCGGAAGATTATCGGAACACTGCGTAATGAGAAAGGAACATCTATTCATGAAAGGATCATGACAGTATTGACAACGTGGGCGCAGCAAGGGCTCAACACCTTTCAGATGTTGAAGTTGAAGTTGATGCTGAGTGGCTAAACACATACGAAGAAATAAATGGTTTATGTTCAGATTTGATTTCAAATAATAATTTAACACAAGAAGAAAATAACCTTCTTCAGGTGTTCCACTGGCTTAGGCGGTAGATTCAAGAGGGTAATAAAAAAGATAAATTGATTGATTTGTGGACTGCCTTTGAATTTTTAATTTCTGATGTTAAATCAGCGACATTATTTACACCTAATGACAAATCAAAATTAATAAAAATAATTTCTGAAACAGATTTTAATGACAAACAAAAAAATGCTATCAACTCAAAGATAGATATGCTGAATGACAGTCCATTAATGGAAAAATTTGATAGTTTAAGAGATGTTTTAGGGATCGATTTTTCGGATGCAGAACTAAATAATCTTAAAAATACGAGGAATAAACGGAATGGTTTAATTCATGGTCGAAAAGATGTTCTAATTGAAGATAACGAATTAAATAAAATGCGAACAATCATTGAAAAAATACTTATTGAAAAGATAAAATCATTAGATTCAACATAAATCCCCCCTTTAAACAATTGACTCCCTTTAGTCGGAATCTATTATTTGGAATTTAAACTCAACTCTGCGAGATTTCTGCCTTCGGCAGAACCGTCGCACAATCCCTTGGTCTCCGCTACGCTCCGACGGATATAACACGGGCTAAACGGTTTCGTTCGGTTGCACCTCACTCCACCCAAATCCTGCTTCGCTGGACTTCGTTTAGCCCTGTACGTTAGCCGAAATTGCAAGCTCGTTTTTCATTCAAATAACAGTAAGAATGAACACCCAGCCTATCTTCTCCTCGTAACCTGCGAAAGAGAAAACCTAATCCAACTCAATAGTAGTAGCACTTAAGTCCAACCCTTTCCATTTTACCGTAAACCCGAGTTCTGCTAACACTTCGTCAGGATTTGACAACCCCTTATCTTCAATAGCCCTCCTTGCTTCTACATATGGCTTTATAGAGGACAGTTTCTCTTTCACATCGTTCTAAAAAATAGACTTTTTTGGTTGTTTCGGCACTAATATCCTTGTGTGTCCTTCTTTTGGTTCTGAAAACCTTTGTCTTTGGAGATAGGATAAGGTATTTATATGTCTTCACCTAATTGGAAGTATGGAAATCAAAAAAATATCGATGTTTCAACTAAAAAGATAAAAAGGATTGTCAAATAAATTATTATATGAGGACATATCATGAAAACCATAACATTAGAAGAAGGGCTTGATGCTGCTTATCCTATTCTGAAAGAACAAAAAGCAATGTTAGTTTTGGATTTATGCCGAGAAATAGTCGAAAAAGCAAAAGCAGATGCTGGGTTTAGTTATGCGGAATTTTTGGATGCCGCAGAAAATGATACACGATTCCAGATTGTGGCAAGTCAGATTGTTGGATTGGCCAGGAACCCTCAAGATCAAGAATATCAAAAAGGTCCTTTGAACAACAACGAAAAAAGGGATATGGGCACGGACTTTACAGGAACATGGCATATCTATGAAATGGAAGCATGGGATGAGGACTATTTTAACATGGACGTGC
>QBUN01000178.1 GCA_013180565.1 Candidatus Methanophaga sp. GoMg3.2
TACGAGTGTCTGAGGACTACATTGGTAACTTCACCATAGAAAAGAATATGAAGGTGAAAATACTTAAGAAAGCAGGAGCTCCTAAGGATGAAGGAGATTGGTTACCGTGCCCATTTGAGGCAGACCTAGGACACGACGTGGAATTCTATGAAGGGGATTGCTAGGCGAAGCGTAAAGCCTCTGTCAGAGGCTTTTTTTTACTTTTTTGATAGAGAGAGAGAAGGAAATAGCAGCGGTCGGTATAATATAATAAAGAAAGAGGAAAATTTAGTTTAGAAACCTTTCTAAATAAAGGAAAAGGAGGTGATAAGAAAAGAAATGAAAAAACAGGAAGTAATAGTCTTGTTTGCGATTGCGCTCTTATTGGGTGTAGTAGTAGGCGGTGTGCAGACAGTAGCAGCGGGGATGATGGACGTAACTACGTACAAGGAGAAAATAGTAGAGCCGATAGACGTCGGTAAAATCCGATTTATTAGCAATGCGGTGGATAGCAATTGGGTAAAAGGTACCAAATTCGCGGGCTCTCCAATGGAGATTATGTATTGGGAGAAAGAGACAAAATATTTGATCGATATACACTTAAATGACTCGGGATACATAGATGAAGTGAGTTTCCGCCGCTGGGGCAGTGGAGTATCAAACATTACTGATGCGCTTGCAACCCAATCATTAGCGAAATTGCCATCAGGGCCTCAGCAAAAGCTGATAACCGAAGCGGTGTACAAGGACATGATAAATGATCGGGGCCCGGTAGACACCAGCAAAATCCAATACGTGGGCAATGCAAGGCATAACGAATGGGTAATTGGCTCCAAGCCGAAGGTTACAAACTCCATTGGCAGTGGTAAGCCTAGCGCAGGGGTAATCGGTGCACCAATAGCACACGGTAATACGCTGATATACTGGAACAAGTATACGAAGCGCGTGATTATCTTGAAATTGGATAGCGAGGGCAACGTGAATTTCGTGGATTTCGGGTTGAACGGTAATCATAACGTAAAAACGATTCCACCAAGCCTTGCTAACGAGACAATATCCAAGTTATTCCCGTAAGATTAGAGTTTGGAGCACAAACGATGGCTCCTATAAGGAGCTCTTTTTTTATTTTTATTATTATTCCTTTTATCGTGAAAATCTGTGTAATCTCGTGGTTATAAAATACTTTTTAATTATTATAAGTCCTTGATATTATTATAGGTGTGAAGATAAAGATGAAAGCGAAAAAGGGGAAGGGCGTAAAAAATATTGCTATATTTGTATTAGCATTAATGTTTGCAGCTTTCGTGCTGCCGAACATTGCTTCGGCGGGGACCTGCAACTGGTTTTCTACGAGTGGGTATGGTGTTGTAGATATTACTAGAAAGTTCGAGAATTCTGGTCTTTATTTGATCGGAAGAGTGGAGGGAGAGGGCTATTACTTAGGTAGCCAGCGCGTATATATGGATAGTAAAACTACCATGCTCTCTTCAAAGGAGTGGGCCCATATTCAGTCCAAGTCAGGCAACTTTAGCTATGGGAACACCGGTAAGAATTACAAAATAGGCGCGGTAGCTTGTGAAAGTTTCTCGGACATACAGTATCTGGACACGGATACAAGCTACGCAATGGATAATTCTTCATTCTCCATGTGTACTAACTCATACATAACCGGGAAGGCACATTTTGGCTTCGCTGCAGTAGACCCCCCAGGGGGAGCAGGTGGCGGTAGTGGTGGAGCAACCGTTTATGGATCTGAGAACTATTGGGGTGACTTCCACATTAATAACCATATAGTAATTGGAAGCGGGGGAGACTGGCTGGGAATACCTTAAATAATGCAAAGTGCAAAATGCAAAAGTTAAAGTTCAATAGATGGCGATTCTGAATTTTCATTTGCACTCGGCATTTTGCAATTAATTGCTCGAAATTTATATGCATTATCGCCTTCTTTACTATTGGAACATGACGCAAAGAGATACAGTAGCGCTAAAAAAGGCAGTTGTAGTACTTGCACTATGCCTCTACATATCCGCTTTTTCTGTCGTAATGCCTGTTAGTGGTGCGTTCTCTTCTGTTGTTATAACAGATGTGGAGCCAACAGAGTTTCATCCTGGCGAGACAAAGGACGTTGTTTTGACTGTGAAGAACAACGGCGCAAGAGATGCGAGAGATGTCAGGTTAATATTTGCTGGTTCAGAATGGCTATCCCTTGTTGGACCCACGGTATTCCAAATAAACACGCTAAATTCATGGTGCTCGAAAGAGATAAAAATCACCGTTCACGCAAAGGAAGGTACTCCTAATGGTGTTTATTCCATAGATGTCGGCGGCAACTGGTATGAATGTTATTTTGATCCTGTCAAGGGCCATGTGGCCAATCCTAAACCGGCAGAAGGCGCATATACACCTATGGATATTTCCTTCAACGTAAAGGGAGATGTAATAATAAACGTTGGAAATGTGCGCACAGAGCCTGCGCATGTAAGACCCGGAGATGAAGATGTTAGGATACACGCTCAGATATGGAACAGTGGAGAAGCATCTGCGAAGGATGTTGATGCGAGATTGATTTGCAATGGACAATTCGAACCTTCTTGGTCTGGAACGGACCGATATTATATAGGAAAGCTAGACTCAGGCAAAAGTGTAGAGTCCCTATTTCATGTTGACGTTGCTGATAATGTAAAAGCTGGGATGTATAGCCTTCCTCTATATATCCTGTATAAAGATACCGCAAACATACCAGATGGAATAAAAACGAGTATAGATGTATTGGTAGAGCGAAAGCCGGAACTCGAGATTGTCTCTTCTTATACCGAGCCTACAAATATAAGCCCCGGCGATCACGTTATACTGCATGTAAGAGTCCAGAATGTGGGTTCAGAGGAAGCGGAATCTGTTAGCGTTCGGGTAACGGGAGAAGCAGATGTGCCCTTTGATTTCGCTGTGAAGAGCGATCACGTAGGTAATTTGAAGGTGAATGAGACAGGAGATGCGATATTGGAATTCGACGTGGATAAAGACGCTGCGAAGAAGATATACCCTCTGGGTTTGGAGATACGGTGCGTTGGTGACCGCGACTTAGGCGATGACAAGGTGTATACATTCGATAAGCAGATCCAAGTGGAAGTGACATCAAGCAGTTCTTCTATCCCTGGGTTTGAGTGTCTATTCGTCTTAATCGCCCTTATTCTTGCCTTTATAATGCGAAGAAAAAGGGTGTAAAAATCCTCCGTACTCTCTCATTTCCCTTCTATAATCAAAGATAGATAGGACAAAATGGCACTACAAGGGAAGAAGGGTATAGCAAAGGGGTCAAAGAGTTCTGCTCCACCCCAAGGTCCGCAGGGTAAATGGATAATCATAGCAGCTCTGATAATAGCAATATTCGCAATTTCCGGTTACGCTGCGATAGTGCTTTTTTCTCATGATAACCTAGAAACGCCTGCTTCCGTCTTGCAAGAGCGAGTAGCGAGTAAATTCGGCGGTGAAGAAACGGTATTTATAGCTGTTTGTCTGGACGAGGAAACAAGTGCAAAGAACATTCCCTGTGATATAAGAGCTCCCGCGGTGATACAAGCGGTAGTTGAGTTACACGAACGGCTTGAGAATGAAGCCGAGATCGAACGAGTTCAGTCAGTTGCCACTGCGTTTACAGATGGTGTTCCAGGCGATTTAGCAGAGGTAGGAGCGGTTTTGGCTGCCTTTTTTACGCCGTCAGAAGTAGAAGGATTTGTTAATGACGACTTCAGTATCACACTGATAAA
>QBUN01000177.1 GCA_013180565.1 Candidatus Methanophaga sp. GoMg3.2
ACTAAACCATCAAAATATTTAAAATCCTGATTATCTGCGTTCATCTGCGTCCGATTATCAAAAATTATTCTTTCTTGAAAAAATGTTATACTCAAATCGGTGTCTCCTTTTTCCCCCACCATATCATAGCGCTGTTCAGTTCATGCTTTGACCAGAGTGCCCCGGCTTCCACAACAAGTTTTTCTGCTAAAAATGATCTGATCACTTCTTCTGCTTCTGGCGATGATACCTCGAGATCATCCATCCATCGCTCTACTGCTTCGTCCAAATTCGAGAACTGCTGGTTATGTTCAGATTTAATAATCTCTACATTTGCGTGTATGCCCATTTCGTACAGAACATTGTAGAGATATATGTAATCCGGTCCGGGTTGGAATTGTTCACCGAATAATGTGAGCCAGAGTTCGTCATAATCCCAGAATCGCCACCCGGCGAATGTGAAAATGTAAACATATCGCGTTGCAACATCGTTCATCTTCGAGACAGCAGCATTTATATCAATAATCGCGAGCGAGTGCGATGCGATTACGATGTCGTGCTCGCCAATATCGCGCCCTATCGTCACATCCTCCCATTTCTTGTTTATACAAGTTATGTTTTTCAATCCTTCAGTTACTGCATTTGCCTTTAAACATGCGAGCATCCCTTTAGAAGGGTCTATTGCAGTAACGTGCTTCACCATTTTTGCAAGTGGTATTGCAAGCGTTCCGGGTCCTGCACCGATGTCCAGCACGGTATCATCGGGCTCTATGTCAAGCTTTGCTATTATCCGTTCTGCACGATCATTGCGTTTTATTGATTCATTGAACCCTTTTGCCCTTTTATCCCAAAATTCAGTTGTATCTCGCTGGCGTCGTTTTCTAAATGATGAGTTCTGCATTGCTTTCTTCCACATTTCGTTCCAGTCAAGTTCTTCTATCGATTCAACCATATTCATTTTTCTGTTTTTTCTCTCTTTTCTTTACTTATCAATCACTCAATCACTCACAAAAATGCCTTTGAAACCCAATATGCGATCAATGCGCCAATAAAGCCGGAGATGAAAGCGGCAAGGCCAAGACTCGGTGCGAATTCGGGCGATGCCCAGACCCCGATATGAACCCCAATAGCAATCCAGGTAATCCCCAAACACGCTAAATTCCCCAGACCACCACCAAGTCCTACCCTAAATTTAGATTCCGACCAGGTTAGATCTACAAAGAAGCCCATTAAAAACAGAGCGATAATACCGTAAATGCCGAACCAAATGGGTGACACAATTCCGTACCACGGCGCTATAAGCATGCAAAAAGAAGCTATTAAAAGCGATGTAACAATTGCCACATACTTCTTCTTTATTATCGCCCGTGCCAAAGCCGCCCAAAACACAAATATGAAACCGCCCAGTAACGCCATGCCAGCCGCAGGTCCCGGTATGCCAAGATATTCGGTAAAAAATTTTATTGGCAGATATGTATTTAGTAGAGCACTGGCAAAGGCAAACAGGACCATCATTGTGAGGTCATACGCATCAAAATATAAGTTCCGGTCGCTCATTTTTTATTATTGTATGGAAAAAAAATAAAAAGTGAGAATGCGGAAGTCTATTTTGTTCCGCTTATTCACTCACTTTTTTAAGGCGTAACCCTTTTAGCGGGCGGAAGTAATTCAAGACGAAGATACTGCCGAGAATGACAACACCCAGGACTTTTGTCGCTAATATCGCCTGAATCCCGACAACTCCACCCGCTACTGCTATCCCTAATGGCGCGCACATTTTTTTATATCACCTACTTAATATTCATATCTTAGGTATATTTATTACTTTCGGTTTTTATCAATGCCACAATTTTGAGATTATGCTACTTTATTTTATTTGTTATCTATGCAAGGCACCCTATACGGCTGCGATTACTCCACTTGCTGGCATAACTGATGTTTATTGAAAGTGACATCATATCCTCGTTTTTCGTTTAACTGCTAATCCGAAGCGGTAGCTGGAAGATAAAGTGATAGAACGGTTTTTTGTAACACAGTATTACATAAATAATGTGATTTATATCAACAATCATAAGTTTTATGGCATACATTCTGAACTTTATAGCAGGCGGTATAAAAAAGGATGAACAAAAAAAGTAATGGGAAGAAGCAAGTGGCACTACTACTTTCGATCTTCGCTATCTCCGCCGGCAATGTCTTCAGTTGATTTTTGGATAGGTAAAGCACGACCTGCTTATTTCTTGCTGCTTCTTTGATAACACGCAGAACCTCGTCCTTTTTCATGCTTTTAACTCCCGCTTATTAATATACCTTCCTAGCTCTTGAACTCATAGCCATCAAAAGGTTGTGTTTAATGCAATTGAAGATTTATTAGCTTCGACGCCCATTCAATGCTTACTTAAAAGATGGTTGATGTATGTCAATGAAACGTGTAATTTGGTGGCTGATTGTTGGTACTAAAGGCGGTGTGAATCGTGCCCGTATAATCAGGGCGTTAAGGGAAAGACCTTTTAATGCCAATCAGTTGACTGAGTTACTTGGTTTGGATTACAAAACCGTAAGGCACCATCTTAAGGTCCTTCAGGACAACAAGATAATTACATCCGTAGGAGATAGATATGGCACCGTGTATTTCTTATCCTCGTACATGGAGGAAGATTATGAAGTCTTTAAAGACCATTTGGATAAAATGTGGGATAAATTTAAAAGCGAAAAAGATATAGTATAGCAAAGAAATAGGGTAGGGCAAGAAGATGAAAACAAAGTTAGTTACGGGTTTTATGGTTCTGGCGATGGTCGTGGTAGCAATCGGTGTGGTATCAGCCCCGAGTAATTTCGAGATGCAATCGCCTCAGGGCATGCAAGAAGGCACGCAATTTCAGGGAGGCATGCAACCGCTCGAAGACGTGCGACAAAACATGTTGCTTGTCAATATCAAAGCGCTGATAACGTTTGGAAACCTCATATTACTATTTTGTTTGCTTTTCATCTATGCGAAGAATTACGGGCAGATAAAATCGCAATTCGCAATGGGGCTGATTGCCTTTATTGTTCTCCTGATTATGCAGGCGCTCACCTCGAATCCGTTTTTCCATTATACGTGCGGTTATCGCCGTATGTATACTCTGGGGTTGTTTGCGATATTACCCGATTTGTTTGAATTTGTGGCGTTATCGATATTGCTATATATAAGCCTAAAATCTTGAGTCATCATGCTCTGATGAGTGTATAAAGGATAGAAAGTTGATATTGTGTATATATTTATCTGAGCGAATTTGGGTGAGATTTGGGCGAGATTTGGGTGAGATTTTGGTAAGATTTGGTAAGGATATGGGTGAAACGAAAAGCTTAAGGCGGGTTATTTCAATATATAACCGTGGAAACACGCTAAAAAATTAGGGGGTGAAGCGATAAGATGAGAAGAAAAATAATCGCGGGTATAATGGTCCTGGCACTGGTGGCAACTTCCATCTGTGTAGTGAGTGCAGGACAGAATTTTGTCGATGCAGATGGCGATGGGATCTGCGATAATATGGGCCTATACGGCCGAGACGATAATGACGATGGCATACCGAACGGACAAGACGACGATTTTGTGCGGCCACAGGACGGTAGCGGCATGCACCGCGGTAATGGTCAAAACGGCGATTGTGTGCAGCCTCAGGACGGTAGCGGCAAGCACAGCGGTAATAGACGTGGGAAATAGACGTGGTAGCAATTGTTGAGCTTTGTTAAAACAGAATACGTGCGTG
>QBUN01000176.1 GCA_013180565.1 Candidatus Methanophaga sp. GoMg3.2
GGTATTATCGCATTACGTAAAAGAGCCGAAGTGGCACCATCTGCTGCTATTACTACATGATCACGAGATAAATCATCGAACTCCTTCTCTCGTATATCTCGCTCCAAACATGGTGCATTGCCACAAACTAATGCTATTTTACCTTTTATCAGCATCTCTACTTCTCGTTTTACCGTCTCTACCCCTTCTCGTTTACGAGCTATCAGCTCCGAAGCCACTCCCGCCGCTTCATCGTCCTTTTCCTGTTCAAATCCAAAATCTACCAAAATCTCCTTGTATATCGGATCCCAATCACTATACTTCATATCACAGATAAATTTCTTTTATTTGAAAAGAAAGTTTTATCAATAAAAAAATTCGAATAAGTTTTAGAGTATATATATATCCTATAACAAAAATAAAAGTGAAATAAATGAGCGCAGAAGAAGGTACAGAGCACAAAGCGAAGGGAAAAAGTAGGGTGTTGCAAGTAATCTTTGGGTGCGGCAGAATTGGCTATGCGGTGGCGAAGGAGTTGAAAAAGCGAGGGCTGGATGTTGTCATTGTGGATATAGATGAGAAGAAGGTGGAACTATTGAAGGAGGAGGATTTCATCGCTTCCATCGGTGACGTTTGCGATCCTGATGAGGTAAATAAAGTAAAACGTGATGGTGTGCCCGAAGCGATTTATATCCTTAGCAGCGATAGCGAAGTGAACATGAAAGCGGTGAAAAATACAAAAGAGCTGCTGCCTCATACATACACCGTAGTGCGAGCGATTGACCCTGCAGATAAAGAAGAGTTAAAAGAGTTAGATGTGGATGTAGTTTTATCCATTCCCGATACAGCAGCAAGAACAGCAATTGAGTATCTGGAGAAGGTGAAGTCCGGGCGGAAAGCGAAGGAATTGACCGCTATAATAGAAACGATAAATGAGCTCGGGGGGGGCAAAGGGAAGTTAGGGATTGTAGTTCATGACAGTCCTGATTCAGATGCAATAGCTTCCGCTCTCGCACTAAAGCAAATAGCAAAGCAAGTGGATGTCTCCGCGGATATATTGTATCATGGCGAGACCGGGCATCATGTGAATCGAGCTTTTGTAAACATCTTAGGGATAGAGATGCGGCAAATAGAAGGCGAGGCGGAATTAAAAGAATATACTAAGTTGGCGCTCATAGATACGTCCGTTCCGGGTGCAAACAATCCTTTGCCACCGCCTCCTGAAGGTAATGTGGACATCATCATAGACCATCATATGGTAAATACTAATGGGGCGGTATATGCTGATTTTTTTGACGTCCAGAAGGACAAAGGTGCAACTTCAACGATAATGACGAATTATCTGCAGGAGTTGAATGTCCCGGTGGATAAAGTGTTAGCAACTGCGCTTTTGCATGGTATAAGAGTAGATACAGATGACTTTAAACGAGAGGCGCATCCATGTGATTTCTTCGCCTCGGCGTATCTCCACGAGAAGGCGGATAAGGATCTTTTAGAGCGGATAGAAGCGCCGCCTATGTCCACCGAAATGCTGAACGTAGTGGGCGATGCGATAATAAATAAACGGATTAAAGGTAGTTATTTAATCACAAATGTGGGCGCTGTGGCGAATCGAGATGCCATTCCACAGGCTGCTGATTACCTGCTTAATCTGGAAGGAATCACAACGGTTATCGTTATAGGACTATGCGAGGAGTCCGCATGCGTTTCTGGTAGGAGTAAGGATATAAGGGTGAATTTAGGAGATGCGTTTGAACGAGCCTTTGATGATATAGGTTCTGCGGGTGGACACGCGACAATGGCGGCTGCGCAGATTCCACTTGGTATCTTCAGTGGAATAAAGGATAGAGCTACAATTGCACAACTCGTAGTGGATGCCGTATCAAAACGGTTCCTATCGGTTATGAAAGAGGAACAGCGCGAATAAAAACGTTATTTTTGTTTTCTTTTAGCACAGGCTAAATTTTCTTTTTGTAAAAAGAGAAAGTGTCAAGAAGATAATATCAAATCTAAAAGCGAGTTCTTATCTACTTCTGCCCGTGTCCTCCATCCGATATATAACACCTTATCATTTTCGCCCAGATAGCCTTGCTTGATATATCTGTCCAGAGCGAAGTAAAGTCTACGTTTGGGGAACTTTTCGCTTAAAAATTCTTCAACCGCTTTCCTCGTGGCTTTACCCTGTTTCGAGACGATATATGCTAATGTGGCAGCCAGCATTGCGACATTATCTATTCTTTCACCCGAAGCCTTTTCGATCAACGGACTTTTTAGCACGACCATAAATCTGTCCGTTGTTTCTTCATTGCCTTTACCCTCTTCACTTGTTCGTTTCACTTCCATTCCCAATCGGTCGAGCATAGAATTTAAAACCGCTATTACCTCTATGTAATCCTCACCCAACGCCTTTTTGAGCTCCCAGCCTTTGACACCCGGGATTCTATGGCTTCTAAAGAGTAATAACTGGGCTGCCTTCTTCACTTTCCGTTCTGTTCTTGATTCCTCTTCTGTCGCCATTGTAACCAGTCCTCATAGCTCAACGAAATTGCGATAGACTGCACCTCGCCTGTGTTCGCTTTTGCCGTCCGCGGAGCGATAAAAACTTCCTCTTCTAATGGGTTTATCTCGAACTCCGCCTTTCCTTCGCTCACCAGGTAACTCGTTAGGTAAGCCTTCTTAACACTGCGTTCAAAATCGACATCATAAATAAAATCGTGGTATTCGATTCTGCCGCGTTCTTCAAGGTCCTTTAACACTTCTTTCATTGTGTCGTCAAACTCAGTCCGGGACAAGATTTGCAAATCAATTAAATCCTCGTGGTTGAACGTAACGGTTTCGGATGGTGAAGGAAGCGGGAATTCATCGCCACGTTCTGCGAACGGTAAAAGTGCATTCCAGTAATCCAGCCCCTCTTTCAACCTCTTTGGCGTAAGTCTATCCATAGCTATTATCGGCTGCCAGGACTTGAAGAATGCATTTGCTAACTGAACAGGCTCCAGCATTTTCATTTTGAGCTCCATTAGCACCGGGTCAACATAGAATGATGAGGAGCGATCTCGTATCCATTTGCCTTGCAGTTCGATTATCTTTGTTAATTCAGATATTACTTCAGCATCTAAAAGTAGGTCGTCCCTGGACTTCCACTTGTTGAGATATTGTTTCAGCGTTTCGAGGAACTTCTTAACGTCCAGATCAAATGGGTCTGTCCCCTCTTTTTGTACTGTTTTGCAGAAGTTTATCAGCCGAAATAGCTCGTCAAGTTTCATTTGATTTTTAGTTATATATGTTATAAAAAACAAACTTAAATTAATTTAGAACTATGACCGAAATAGAGCGTACGATTTTTCAACTCATCCGTTTTAGCAACCTAAGACTTACTAGAACCGGAAATAAATATTCTTATGCATATCTAAATAAATAAATACGATGTGGTTAATAGCGCTTCCAGTAATAGCACTTCTCATTTTGTTATCGTCATTTTTCGCTGCTGCTGAAATGGCTTTCGTATCTGTGGATAGAATTAAAGTGAGGGAAGAATCAGTAAAGGGCAAGAGAAATGCTATTTTGCTTGAAAAACTTTTAGAAAGTCCAGATGAAGTAGTAAGTGCAGTAGTAGTTTGCAATAATTTGGTGAACATAACTGCCTCTATTCTTGCTGGAACGATAGCTACCTATTTATTAGGAAATATTGGCCTGGGCATAGCAACAGCAGTAATGACCTCACTTATCGTCATTTTTGG
>QBUN01000175.1 GCA_013180565.1 Candidatus Methanophaga sp. GoMg3.2
GTCCGGGTACGGCGCTAGAATTTGGAGTTAAATTAGTAGAGATATTAGCAGGCGAGAAGAGAGCTCAAGCGCTTAAAGAAGAACTCGTAGCGGATTTTTAAGACAAAAAATAAGAGGAGGATACTCAAATTCCTCCTAATCCCGATCCTCCCGGCCATGTGCACATCGGTCCTTGCGGCATCGTAGACATAATCGAAGCAAATATTGCTACGATGATGATTGCTGGAATGATTATTGCGAGAATCACTGCGAGAACCGCTTTTCCAGTAGATATCTCGTGTAGCTGCCTTACGCCGAGGATTGCCACGATAATCATCCATATCTCTGCGATGAAGTTTACAATGGGAATCCAGCCTAATAGACAGTATGGTGTCGCACCATACATAACTGCTTTTATAGTCTGCCCTACGCCCTTTCTGCCGCCAACAAGGTACACCCAGAGGTGAATCCAAAGTCCATCAATAAAAGCACCAATTATTCCACCGACTAGTACTGCGATAAAAAGCACTACGGGGATTACTGCGAGCAATGGCCCAATTTCTGCTAACGGTAGTGCGTCAGGCGGTAGAAACGCATTGGACATCCCTAAAATCCACTGAAAAGCTACTGCTCCTATGATTGCAACAATCACTGCTAATATCAATAGAATAACGACAAAGTACTTGAAAGCATCGCCAATTGTGTCTTCCTTAGAGGCATCGAATGTTTCCGAAGGACTGAACAAAAATCCCTTTATTCTTTCTCCTATACTCAGTACCATTTGTGGTCACTGAACTACCAGAAGTAGATTACCATTTATAAACTTTTCGGTTATGTTGTGCATCGTCCATTGATTTCTCTCGGAGATTTATTATCGCCTGTCATTCACTTCACAGTTTCATCCTACCTACGTCCACGTATCTAATCCCCTCAGCTACGGCAAAGGCGAATATCATCCTCTTCCTTACGCCGTGTGCGAGCCTTACTGCCCTTGATAGTTCCGGCAAGGGGAAAACATGCTCTTCGGAAAGTACGTGGACTAAATACAACGAGTGTTTCAGTTGCATCGCTTTGTAGACCCGGAAATGTGAACCGAACTTAAACCCGGTCTTCACCATCTGTCCCTTTTCCATCAAATCCGCGTAAACCGCATATTTAGCTCGGAAATCCGTTTCTATTGCGCTTGCATATTCGATGAATCGCTCAAATGGTTGAGAGTTGAGAGTTGAGAGTTGAGGCGCTACTTCCATCTCCAGCATACCTTTGCTCATCAGATAAGCAGCTTCGAGAAAAGAGAGCAGCAGCCGCGTCTCCTTCGTTAAATTACCATAAAAATATGTCCTGTAAAGAGTCTCCGCCAAATCAGCATCCCATAGAACTACCCGATCGCCGAACAGGCTCGCATTTACTTTTCTTAGCGCTTCTTTTCTCGCTTCCGACTTCTCAAACTTAGCGTCTTTCACTTCATAGTATGTGATGTCGCTTTCTTCATCAACAACAGCAATAATAGGCGCTTTTCGCATGTTACGAGCTAAAATAAGCAGCTCAACTAATTCTTTTAACGATATAGTATCGCTTTCCGAAAGAATACGAATGAAATATCTCGCGGGCTTCTCTCCTGGCTTAACGCCACGAGGATAAAGCCAGAAATCTACTCCGCCTGGCTGTACTACATAACCTCGCTCTTTTAAGTCATTGTAGACGAGGTATCTCAATCCGAACTCTGGAGAGATGGCCAATGCACGCTTCAAGAACTCGTCCGGACTCATCTCTTTCCCTTCTTCATCTTTTATCTCTATCTTATCCGTTTCAAGCAGACCCGCGGCTTCTTCCAACTCTAACCTGCCCCTTTTCCTGCCGTGCCCTTTCACAAGAGACTCAGCTTCTGATCCCGCTACTATAACCTTTCCGCCTGAAAGTACTCCTTGCATCATTCCTTTTTTATTACTGATTTCATTTAAGAGGTTTTTATTTATATTGAGGAATCCAAATTCTTCCGCCTATTTCACGGGTTCGTTAGTATCACGGAAAAACCGAAAACTTTATATTCCCAATAACAGCCATTATATAGTACTAGTACTCTTGGAAGAGGGGACTATGAAAAGGCAAAATGAAAGCTGCCGCGAAGGGCGGCGGAAAAAGGATGAAAAAAGTTAGGGGGTGATAGATGAAAAAATGAAACATATTTATAATTGGGCGCGAAAAAATGCGAAGACTATATTGCCATTATTGATTGTTGCAGTGCTATCGGTATCACTGGGGTGTACAGCGGTAACAGCGGCTGACGAAGACTTTGGAGGTTGTGAGATGTGTCACTCAGATATTGCCGAGACTTTTTCGACAACACTTCACTACACCGGTGCGGGGATGATGAACGAATACGTGAGGCATTCTGCAGAAGAGTTTGGCATAGACATGGATGAATATTATAAAAAGTGGAACTGTTCTAAATGCCATATCACAACTTGCGAAAAGTGCCATGTGGGATATGAAGCCAAGATGGGGCATGGCGACCAGACTCAAGAGATAACCATAGATACATGTGATCCATGCCACAAACCGAAGCAGACATCGACTTTTGTGGGCGATATGGCAGGACATAAGGAGAAGGGACCTCACGCTGATGTCCATTATGAGAAGGGACTTATCTGCACAGATTGCCATGATGCGGAAGATATGCACGGTGATGGAACCTACTACAAATCCCTGGATGATCCAGGTGCAGTAAAGGCAAAGTGTGAGGACTGCCACGAAGCTTCTGATATAATGGCGCACACAATTCACGGCGATACACTTGATTGCACCGCTTGCCATACTGGATGGTCTCTGACCTGTACTGGCTGCCATCTGGAAACCCGGCCACCTTATGCTAGTGTATATGACGAGTTCTATCTCGGTGTGGCAGCCGATGGCAAGATAAAGCCGTTCCTTAGGATGGAGTCTGAATATAAGAATGAGACCCATGTAGCGTATGGTGCGTACTTCACGCATACAATAACAAAAGATGCAAAAGACTGCGCATTCTGCCACGAGAACCCAGAGGTGCTCTGTGAAGGTTGCGAGGCGGCTATTCACGAAGAAGGAGCTTCTTTTATATCGCAAGAGACGATAGACAAAGTTTTAGCTGTAGATCTATCAGCGGCAGCTATAACACCAGCGGAAGTGCCAACGGAAACACCAGCAGCAGCGCCCGCGGAAACACCAACAGCAAAACCACCTGGTTTCGAACTGATATTCGCATTGATTGCAATTGCAGTGGTTGTAGTTCTTGCAAAGCGGAGACGTTAATTAAAGAAGGGCAAGGGTCTTGGCGGACTTGGTTGGACCCTTTATTTTTTTCTTTTTTGTGTTTAGCAGACTATCGCCGTGAGCATGACTACAATCTCTGGTTTACCGTTACAACGTGCGGTGGTAAAGATTTAGGAAGCACGGTGGAAGAGATAAAGAGAAGAACCGGAATCAGGGAGCATGACATCTTAGACCTCCCTACTACCTCTGTGTTTAAGATTGACGTACGGTTTAAATTCACCAATGGCGGTGTAAAAGCGATGAACGGAAACTCTAACGGAAACACTAACATGAACAATGCGGATAAGATAAATAAGGCTATTATACACAGCACGCAGGAAGGAATACCCTTAGTGAATGAGCCATTCGCGGAAATAGCAAAGGAGGCAGGGATAAGTCAGGACGAAGTGATCGCGCGGTTACAGGAGCTGATAAGTGTGGGTG
>QBUN01000174.1 GCA_013180565.1 Candidatus Methanophaga sp. GoMg3.2
GTGCAGTTACAGACGCTAACTTCGTACAATGTGAGAAATTGCAGAAGAAAGAAACCGTTGTGACATATGGTAAGGGTTTTACTGCCAATACAGGAAATCTCAGTTGGACACTTGTAGACGGGCCTGAGTTATCAATAATGCAGACAGTATCGGCAGATGTACTCGGTATATCGCACATAGGCTTCGCAGCTAAGGATCCAGGCAACCATCATCACACAATTGCTTACGGTAAAGAGGAGACTATTGGACAGTTCCAGATAGATAAGACAATTGAGATTGGGTTTAATTGTACTCAACCTGGACTTGGAGACTGGTTAGGCTGCCCATAGGCTAAGACAAGCTGCTAAATAGGTATACTCGTCGACGAGATGAAACAGGAGAAAGCGCGAAAATTTTTTTATTTTTTTTTTATTTTTTTATTGTATCTTTTCAAGACACTGTTGTAGAATTGTCAAATTTGCTGATGTTCACGCAGGCACTGTTAAATTTTCGAGTGAAATCACAAAGAATAGGGCGATTACTCGCCCATTCTCATCTCAAAACGGTACGTGAAAATTTCCCTTCTTACCACACAAGCATTACCCTCCAGCGTGTGCCGCGGTAGGATTACCCCGAATGGAGGGGGTAGCCGCAAGGGCAATCCGCGATGCCGCTTCTTGTCGACAGTTCCTTGTATCCTCGAAAGTTGTCAGCACCCCAAAGGGGGCCTATTTTTATCTCGCGGATTCTTTAGCCTAGCCTACCCTGCCAGAGAAGAAAGCGTACGCTCAATCGAGTATCACAAATGTTGCTGCATCTTCTAACGCCATTACATGCCCATCGGGGTCTCTTGCAATCACATCCACATGATATACCCCTTGCTCGATAAAGTAATGATCTCGGCAATATCTCCCGTCTTTATTAGGATCGAGCAGTCTGATTTGCTCGACCACAGACCCATCCCGCGTAAATTCGGCAATTACACCGCCGTTATCCACACCTGAGATAGCAGACACATCAGCACAGACTTTTATTGGCGTGCCTACCGATGCTGTTGCCGGACTTACGGTGACATTTGAGATACTAATTGGCGGTATGTATATGCAGATAAAAGGGTAGTTATCCCTGCTATTTTCATCAATGATATGTGGTGTATCGCCGATACTATCATTTCCAGGCTCGTCTTGTCCAACCCCCATATAGATGTCCGAGCCCGGATAATCGCTCCAGTAATTACCGCCAGCGGGATAGCCGTTATCCCATATGTTCAACTCACCATCGTAGGCGTTCTTTCTGTTATTTAAGTGGTTATGATAAATTCTATTCCCAGCTCCTTCTCTTATATAAATACCCTCTTCGTTCTCGGTCACGGTATTATTTATTATCACGTTCTCGTCTCCGGATACCTCAATCCCACGCCGCTGATTTGAAGTAACAGTATTGTTAGCTATGATATTACCATTTGAAGCGGACAAAATAGAACCGATCCAGAGCCCCATAATATTAGACTTCACGATATTATCAGAGATAAGATTGTAATGCGCGGAAAGGAGATTGATCCCGGCATTTGAATTGTTGAATATCTCATTCTTTGTGACGACATTATTGTTTGATCGAGTAAATATATAGATTCCGTGCCCATAGACACTACCGGATAATGTATTTTCAGTTATGGTATTGTTACAGGAATCTGTGCCGAGGATAATTTGATAATCCCTATTTCGGTCACATCTGTTCCCCTTTATCACGTTATTACAGGCTTGAAAAAGCGCAATACCATAGGCGGAATTAGAAAGTACAATGTTATTTGCGATTATGCAATTTGAGGACGATGTGAGCCCAATACCATGTCCTTCATGTATGACCATATTCGGAGATCCTTTTCCTCTATTGTTAAAGACCGTGTTATTTGTGATTACACAGAAGGTAGAGTCTTCGAGCCAGATACCTCGCTCGCCATTTTGAACAACAAATCCGCTTATTTCTACGCCCCTTGTATTTATGTACAGGCACACATCATGCCCATCTCCTTCTATTATTGCATCCGCACCAATGAGAGTTATGTTGGGAGTAGATATTTTTAGGGGCCGTTCATGATATGTCCCGGCATGCACAAAAATTGTATCGCCAGGACGCGCATGAGTTATCCCGCTTTGTATTGTGGCATAATCCGCGGGAATGTCTATTCGCTCCGCAGATGCCATTCCTGAAAGTAGCAATACCAGGGCGGTAAATGCAACGCCGATCGCTATGCATATCCGCTTTTTAGTTCCACAACTCATATTACCTAGTATTTAAAGGATTTATCATAGCTAATTCCATCTCTTTTTTTTGTGTATATGACAAATTGTATTTGTTTAGCTCCTTTTTATAACCACCTGATTACGGCACAATCGAAAAAGTCAGTGATTTTTTAATTTTTCATCCATCATACCCGACATTTTCATCGTGTTTGCAAATAGTAAACAACCATAAAGTGATTTTACATTAACTTCCTGTCCAAAATCCACACTATTCTTATCCAAAAGTGCACATAACTCTCAAAAACGGCAATTATAGAACTAAAAAGGCGATAGCTACCGCTAACCACGGCTCTTCATTCACGCCAACTTGAATCGTAAAAGTCTTACCCGTGATCCAAAAAAGGTACGAACATCAAAAACGTTTCCAGCAGTGTCTTTTTACATCTACCTAGCAGTCCAGCCCTCTTCATCGCGGATAGTTTCATCTGGTTCTCGATTCCCTTATCCGTCCTGAGCTGCTTCTTCCTATGCGTTTTCAAGCTTGTTGAGTAGTAGTTCTCGACCCCATTGTTCGTAGCCGGCGCACCTTTCACGAAATAGAACGCCGTAAAATGCGCCCAGTTCTTCTCGATTTTCCTCAGACGCTTTTGAACTGGCTTTTCAAAAGAATCCATTTTCTCCATCAACTCATCAAATACTCTCAAAGCCTCAATATAAGGGCGTTGCTCCAAATTCCTCTTCTTTCGCCTCCGTTCTAGCTCCCGCTCATGTACAAATGTCCTAAAACTCGCCATCTGCTTCCTGAGCCACGCCCTGTACGCCTTTTTAGCCCCCGCCATCATCACTTGCTCTTCTTCCACCAGGCCCTGCAAGAACTCGATTTCCGCATCCCTGTTGTAGAAGATGTTCAACATCCCGTATTTCATCAATTCCTGCTCGATAGTCGTATTATTTGGGAAATCGGCGACAATTAGCTTGTTCAAGTGCATGAGACAATACTGATGAATTAAGTTCTCGCCGAAGAACTCCTTGAAGACCCTGGGATAGCTCAAGTCGAGGTCCGTAACAACAAATGTGCGCTTGTTCGGGTCCAGATACTTCGTTAGAAAGGCTGTGATGATTGCAGAGTTTTTGCTGTCGTGCAGTTCCTCGGCAATCGGCTGACCGGTAACGCTGTCCAGCAGGGTCAAGCGATATTTCTGTGTCCTGCCCTTCTTCGGATGCTGCTCGTCATAGAGTACAATCTGAAAATCTTCTATGGGTGGGATAACAGTTTCCTCGACTGAATCGGCGAACGCATTGAAGATGGTATCCCGTCCCTGGGGGTAAATGAGTTCCATTATATCTGAGATGCCCTGATATGAGACCTGATGAAGCCTCAAAAGCTTGTTAATCATGCATGTGATGCCAAAGAAGTCCTCTTTCAACTTTTTCCAGAAGCTACGCTCTTCTTCATATTTATTATTACAACAGG
>QBUN01000173.1 GCA_013180565.1 Candidatus Methanophaga sp. GoMg3.2
AAGTACGCGGGAAAAGGGTAGGGAATGAAAATCAACAGGTAATTCTTTTCTTGATCATTCCTCCTCTTGGTCCATGCCACGACTTCTTGGGTCAGTGTCTCCATGTCTCCGATCCGCCTACCAGTGCGTTCGATGTCCGTCACGTTGATTTCAGTATCTCCCTTGCTGGTTCGCCAGCAGCAGAATACGTGCTCTGGTTAGCTCTCTTGCACTTTTCTGTCCCTTTTTCACGAGATCTATGAGAAACTTCACCTCATCCTCTTTAAGTTTTATTACTCCCACCATGGAGAGTTCATGGTATTTAGAGGTTATTAAATTGCTCCAAAATTAAGTTGTTGAGACAGTAGTTGCTTTCTGGGTGTATCTCTTCAGCGAATACACCCATACTGTCCCTGCAGAACGTAATACTGAAAAGACATAACCAATCACTTAAATATTTAGTAAACCAAATACTTAGCTATAACACAAGAGGTCATTCAAAACCAGCCAATGGTAGCTATATCGTATGAACTTGGTGAAGAGAACAAGAAAGTCTCGTATACTCGATACAGTACTCCATCCGCCTATAGAGAGTCTGGTGCATTTCTACCAAAAAAATTAATGTACCCAAAGATATACAGGTATCGGCTTTCACCGTACATGGGTTGTCCAAAAAGATGTGCCTATTGTTTTGAACTGCATAATGAGTGGATAGACTCAGATGAAGTAAAGATCAAGATTAATACCGTGGAATTTGTGAGAAATAAAATATCAGAGCAAAAACAACGTGATGTTATACTTCTAGATGGCTATGATTGTGAGCGCACTGAACTCAAAGAAGAGCTCATAAGAAATGCTCTTAAGGTGATTTTAGAGTATCGAATGCCTCTTCTCATTCAAACAAAATCGGACCTGGTTCTAAGGGACCTTGATATTTTAAAACAGCTAAATGAAAAAGCTAACTTCCTTCATGTAGCATTCTCAATAACCGACCTCAATCCTTCCCATCACAGGATGTTCGAGACTTATACATGCGCTCCAAGAAACAGGCTAAAAGCCATGAAAACAATTTCCAAAGCTGGTATATCCACAGGCCTTCACCTGATGCCAGTACTTCCCTATATTTCAGACACCCAACAGGAACTCGAGCATCTTTTTGATGAGGCAAGTAAAAATGGCTGTCAATATATTATTTATAGCCCATTAAGAGTTGCTGGTAGCGGTCCGCAGAGAAAAAAATGGTTTGACGCACTGAAAGAGTATCTTCCTTCTCTCGTGGAGAAATACGAAAAACTTTACCCTTATGAGAAAGATGCTTACAAATTTGGTCATGTTCCACACGACAGTACATATCTCAAGGAGTTCTCTAAAAAAATCTCTGCTTTAGGGAAGAAGTATGGCATAGATAATAATATTTCCCAGACAAAAATAGATAAAATGCTAATCACCTCCAACAGGCAGAAGAATTTGAGTGATTTTATGTAATGAATGATTTTGTAAGAATTTTCGCATATTTCACGTCCTTCTTAAAACAGTATGCTTTGTTTTAAGTCTCTCTGATTCTTTTCTTCTTCATCCAGACTTCTCAATCCGTCATAATCATATTTCTCTAGCACCTTTGGTACATTGGAATCTGTACCTCTCTTAGCTATCAATTGTCTTACTGGATATGCTTCGAGATCTTTTCCTTCATATGTTTTCAACATTAACTTGATGCTTTCCTCTCCAATATTTGATTGAATCCACTTTCTTTCATCCTTCTTGGGTAGGATCACTGGCATTCTCTTTTTTTTGTTATTAACCCTCGCTATAAATGGGTTCGCATCAATGCTTATCACGGAATAAGTTCGTAACTTCTTTTTATTTTTCTTATCACTCCACTCATCCCATATGCCAGCTACAGCAAATGCATCGTTATCCTTCATCTTTATGTAATACTGATAGGTTCTTCCATCAACCTCTCTCCACTCAAAGTAACCGTCCATCACTACTAAGCACCTTCTTTTTCTTATGGGAACTCTAAAAGATGACTTTTCAAATATGGTATCGGATCTCGCATTCACTGTTTTTATCCTGATATCCCTTGCTTGCTCTTCATCTTCTACCCAGAATGGTATAAGACCCCAGTTAAAAAATGAAAACCCATCAGGTTCTTCATTAGTGATCACTGGCATTGACGGATTATCATAAGCAGATACATGATAGACTCTTTCAAAATCCTGTTCGAATTTAGCTCCAAATCTTCTTTCCAGAAGACCTGGATTTTTATTTAATGAATAGTTGGTACCCATATGACCCTCCTCCTACCGCTAAATTTTTGTCTTAAACCTTTTAAAGCCACAAAATTGCCCATGCAATGTTATTTAGGTCAGAAACCTCGGATAATTATTCAACAAAGCATCTCATATCTCAATTACTTTTCCTGCACCCCCTTCTATATATTGTTCAGGATAAAGTTTTTTAATTTCTGCTTTGTGTTGAGTACAGTGAGTAGCACAAATTAAATCTAAATCTTCTAAGGCTTCAGGTTGAGTTCCGTGTAAACCTCCAATAATACCATAGACTTTACCAAATTGAAAGGCTGTTTTCAGGATGTTTTCCATTCTTGGATGAGAACAGCCGACAACAACTACAATGCCTTTCTGAGTTTTCACACAAAGGGACTGCTCTATGCCTTCCAACTCCCCGGTCGAATAAATTCCTTCATAAAGTTTGGTAGGACCTTCTATTGGAACAACTTCTTTTGCATTCTTAACTCCTCGAAAAGAAGGAGGAACCCAAACTTTAACTTGGTTATTTTCCGAAAGAAAAGCTAATAAGCCTCCTGTATGGTCAAAGTGAGAGTGGGAGATAAAAACTTCGTCAATAGACTTAGGATCTATTCCCAATTTTTTCATATTGGAAAGCAAAATTTCTCCATTTCCTCCAGTATCAAATAAAATTTTAGGGATATTCTCCGCTTCTACTAAAGCAGAAAATCCCCAATCAGCCTGAAGGCCTTCTTTATACACCGTATTATCAAAAATAATAGTAACTTTCATTTACTTACACCTTTTAATAATTGTGAATTAAAGCTTATAAAGTTTGTAGTAACTCATCTTTTCATATAGAACTGTGAATTTATTTTAGCCATATTATTCAGGCCAAACACACTTGTGACAGTGGATAATTCGTAGAGCATATATTGCCACTTATATCACATTTTAAGACATCAGATTTTTAGATTGATCTAAATCTACTTTGCAATTCAAGGCTTTAACTCCAATTATTTCCTTTTTAAATTTGCTTTGTCTTTCTCTCAACAGGTAACGTGGATAATAGCAGCTACTCTTTTAGTTTTAGAAATCTCATTGGCTCTTCGCTATTTCATGTGGGTAGATGTGATTAAGTGGCTGCCAAATAATCAAAAATCCGAAGAAAATGGAGGTCTGATATAGCTTTAAATCTAAAAGGAAAGATTGAAAATGTTGATGAGGTAATTGTGAGACAGCTTCTTAGGCAGTTAAACTTGACATAAACGAAGTACCTTATTGATTTCATCTTTGCAAGCATGTCTATAAACTCTATTCCAACTGCTATGATGTTCATAAAGGGTTGAGGGAGCTCCCAGATGTAGCAAAGAGAGGCAGGATAAGTCTGGTAGCCGCATTGATGTTTTCTGGAACGAAGAGGAAGAAAACTTCAAGCGGATAATTTCGAGAGAAATAGG